>NZ_JAKGBG010000019.1:0-72974 GCF_021532595.1 Pseudoalteromonas sp. OFAV1 | reverse complement strand
CTGACAATGCAGATAACAATGCGTCATTGGTTATAAAGAAACGGGCAATCAATCTCATTTTAGACTCTGGAACGGAGTTGTCTGACGATGGAGTTCTCAGAACTAAGTCAGATAGTGGACGTGGAGGCAATCGTAAGACTAGCCGAGCCAAAAGCTCGATTAGCAGTGTCCAACGAAGCGTCAAAAAAGAAAGGTTAGTAGCTTAGGCTACTATCTTGGAAGCTCGCGAGCTTTAGCTCCGAGTAGTTCACTATTTCATTATAAGATTTCTTATCGTAATTATGTTAATTATGGCAAAAAAATGTGAAACAGTGTTTCACATTTTTTTGCTTTCCTTTATCTTTATTTCCCTTTAACTACCTATTTTACAGGTTTCATATTTCTCTGTAACAGTAAGAATATGAGTAGACATGCCGTATGGGGCTTCTGAATAATACCACCTGTTACTTTTCATTAAATACATATTCATTCCTGTTTGGAGTGGAGCCTCTGGTTGGCCTCGACCATATCCAACTCTCTCACCATCCCAATAATATGACCAAGATTTGCTGTTACTAACAACACCACCACCTGCCATAATTCTGTATTTTATAGTTACATTATTTGCATGGTCAGCTTTACAGAAGTTTTCTGGTTCAGGCTCTACATAATCGCATGCAATCTTACATGTATATATTGGAACACCGCCAACATTGCTTTTAAGGCTACAGCTCCAATCGCTAGGTACATTGTTTGTATTGCCAGTAACTTCTACTGTATCCTCTAAATATCCATCAGACTGACATTCAGATACAGGTTCGAGTGGAATAGCACAAGATGTCTCACACATATACATTTGCTCGCCGGTAGTAGGATCGACATAATTATCCTGCAAAGTGCAACTCCAACCTAAACTCATAGCATCTGACGCATCAGAGGCTTTCATTGGCTCTAGTACTGTTGAGCCGTTACACTCATGGCCTGTAAGTTCATCAGGAATTTCTTTTGTTAGACTTTCAGCCGCATCATATATTTCACCCTGAATATCTGCGTTGTATTGGTCCATTCCATTCAATACATCCAAAAATCCAACCCAACGACTGTCGGCAGGAGATCTGATCATTAGGTTCTCTAAATCCACATAACCACTAACCTTAGAAGAGCATCGCGTGTAATCACGGTCTGCCACGTTACATGTTATGTCTTCGGAAGCAAAATAAATCGAATTTGCATTTAAATTTAATGACTCTCCGTTTACTGAGGGCGCCATTGTATTATTTCTAAGAGTGTTAACCAAACTCACATGACTTGGGTCTAAAATATAATTTCCATTATTATCAATTATCATGTCAGCATATGTTTTAGATAAGTATGTATTGCCCTCATCTGAACCTAAATTGCCTTCGATAAGAGTTTTGCCCGTATTGAAAGAGCTACCTTCAATGCTAACGTTACCTGTTGATGTGTAATCGTCTAAAACTGATATGTCGCTATCAGAAATCAGCATGTCGCTTGAACGTATGTATTTAGATGAGGCTGTTCTATCTGCAATTACACTACCTAGTACATACAAGTTTTGAGATTCCACAAATGAATTTGCTTTTAAAGAGTTAGTTTCTAGTTTTCTTTGAGTCGAGATACCATTATTAAATAAGCCGCCCATCGTGACATTTAAATTTGCAGTAGTGTCGAGATCTCCATCAGTACCTACACCTCGTACAGTAACGAGCTCTCCTTTTGATGAGATATCTCCTTTTGAAAAAATGTCTCCTTTAGTGTTAATGTTTAAATCATTTTCTAATGAACCTGTAATATAAGTGTCAGTGTCAAATACGACGCCGCTACCTAAGACAGGCTCAAAGTCATCAGTAGCACTGTCAAATACTTCTGAATTACCGAAAATGATAGCTTTACCTAAAACATTATAAATTCTGTTCACAAAAACAATATCGCGGTTTTCATTATCCGCTTTAAATTGGAATCTGCCTTGCATTTCAGAACTACCATCAGTTCTAACCCAAGAATCATTACTATTTCTGTTGCTTGTAAGGGCCACAAGAAGACCACCTTCTGGATCAACAGTATCTTTTGAAGATACACAAAAACTATCTAATAAACCCGAGTCTAAATTTTGAGGGCAATATAAGTATTTATTATCACTGTAACCTAAGAAGATCTTAGTTGCTGGTGTACCATCAGGATTGATCTCAGAACCAACACCATCTTCATTACTTAATGTGATTTTTCTATTCTTATCACCACCCATTGCAGTTAAAGCAGCGAGGCCCAACATACTTTCACTAACTTTGTCAAAAGAAGCATCTCCGAAATCAGCAAATCTAAAGTCAACGTGTGTATGAGCGAACATACTGTTTGGCTCTGTAATATCAATTCGAGTTACAAATGAACTCCCATTTATGCTGGTAAACCCATCCGTAAAATCACACGGTAGGTAATTCTTATCAGCAAGACCGGGGTCAGGACAATCTACAGAGCGTAGCCAATCTACGCCTGTAAATATTAATTCATTGTCTAAATCAGTATCGAGCTCCCTAACTGAAGTTTTAGTGCTATTTAAAGACACATATCTAGCAACTCCATTATTATAGCTCATTAATTTAACACCCATCTGACGTCCACTTTCCTGACTTTTTTCTTGTTGCTCATACTGCATTGTCAGAATTGCAGCGATACTGAAAATAGAAACTAGAAATATGAACTCAAGAATCGTAAACCCTCTCTGGGTATGAACTTCAAGGTTTTTAGTATTCATTTAAATTTCCTTAAGTAAAAATTCTAATTATGGGCAATGACCGTTTTCAATAAATCTGCCTTTAACGTACACACCACCGTATACAGGCCAACATTCAATATGATCAGTATTTACATTATCATCATAATCATCGATAACCTCTTCTAAGTTATCGTTAATTTCATCTTGCGTATTGTTAATTTCAGTAAGCCAATCTACAAGACGAATCCATTGATTTGTTGACTCCCTTTTAACAAAGAGAGATTCCATGTCCCAAAAACCCTCAAGTGAAGTTGCACATGATTCAGATGCTGAAGTACATGCATCATTTTCAGCAGCAAATAAAATCTTATCTGCATTCATATTTAATGTGCCACCTGTTGTACCAGCTGCATATCTATTAGCTCGCATAACATTGACTCTAGAAATATCACTTGGATCTAGCAGATAGTTTCCATTATTGTCGAAAACCATGTCAGCAAATACAGTTCCAAGATACGCTGCACCTTGGTTAGCAATGATATCGCCCTCTGCATATAGATTACCTTTTATAGAAGTATCACCTTCGATATATTGATTACCGCCAATAAAACTATCTTTAGATACCAAAAGATCACCTTCCGAAAATAGTCCAACTGACGCTCTTACATAAGGAGCCGAAACTGCGGTGTTAGCGTAAACATTACCGCGAGAATACACCTCTTGAGCTTCAAGAAAACCATTAACGTAAGCTGTGTCTGTTGAGGTTTCACCAATTACACTGATACCATTTTGAAATAAGCCTGTACCAAGTACAATTAAATTACCAGCAACATCAACGTCGCCAAGTGTTGAAATTCCTTCATTTGAATAGAAATGTCCTTCTGTTACAATATCACCATCAGCATAAATTTCACCTTTGGTTTCAATATCGCCATCTACCGTAATATTCCCAACCACTTTAGCATCAGTATCGATTACAACGCCATTACCAAGAACTGGCGACCAATCAGTATCATCTTCATCAAAAATACCAGAATTACCAAGTTTTAACGCTTTACCTGTAATATTATATAGACGATTAACATTAACAATCTCTCTAAACTGATCAGGTGTCTCTTCATTAAATGTAAGGTTATTGTTCATTGTATTTCCACCATCAGTTCTAACCCATGAATCAAGCTGAGGGTGAGCTTCAGTTGTCATAACAAATGAACCTTTTCGAACAACACCATTCACTGTACAGTCTTCACTAAGCATTGAATCCTCAAAGCCAAGTTGACAATAGGTAATTTTAGATGATGTGCTAGACATATAAGGTTCTACACTTGTTATATTATTGCCAGATAAAGATAAGCTACTTGAAAATGAGCCACCAGTTGCAGTAATTGCAGTTAATGTAAGGGCTGAATCGCTTAAAATAGTAGTGGTATTGCCTTGAGCATCCAAACTAGTCATATCAATCACAGTTTTTATAATTAAAGGTTCATCTAATTCACCTTTAGTAACAGTAGATGAGAATGAAGTGCTTCCAATGCCTGTTATTAATGAATCAGGGAATGAACAATTGATAATGCCATATTCACCAGAAGCAGGATCAAGATTGCCGGGAACAACGCAATCTCCCGCTAGCTTTAACCAAGAAGAACCGACATTGATATTTTCTGAATCAACTAAATCATCATTACTGGCGTTAATAGTTGCATATTTCCTTGCTGATGTTTGATATTCATGCAGCTTTGCGCCTAAATTACGAGCTTGAATGTTTTCAGTATCCATAGCTTGGCTTTGAATCAATAAGATATAGCCAATTGACATTAATCCCATAACAAGTATGACTTCGAAAAGAGAAAAGCCTTCTTGCATTTTTTTATTGTTCATAACATAAATCTCTTATTAAATTTATTATTATGATGACTATAACAAAAAAAACGCCATGTAAAATGGCGTTTTATAAAATTAGTTAGTTATTTCCGTTTTTATCGGTCTAACCATTTAATTGTGATTAGTTGGTTAGTACCATCAGACTCCGCAAAGCCACATGCACCTTGGATATCAGCAACGTTCATGCTTGGATCAATGATTGTACCGTCAACATCAACTTGGAAGTATGTACGATAAGTTTTTTGAACTAACTCGTTACAAGCTCGAATAGGTACTTCTTTAAATAAGATACCAAAACCATCGTCATCAATGCCGCCAACATTTTCAGGGGTAATATCAACACCATCTGTTGCGAAATTACTACGAATTAATGTCTCATCACCCGGAACACGCATACCTTCAGGTACACCATTTGATGAAAGTACAATCGTGTTTGATAGACCTTCATAAGTACCTTGTTGCTGGAATGAGTTTCGAACATTTGTTGTTAAAACACCTAAGTTTTGAACTGTAGCAGAAACATCACTTGTTAACTTAGCTTGTCGATACCAGTTAACCGCAGCAATAATAACCATTACACCAAGACCTAGATACATCATAAACTCAACAAGCGATGTACCTTCTTGCTGTTTAGCTTTTGATTTTTTTGGAGAAAACTTTCGTAAAAGCATATATAAACCTCTTTATTATGTTAATTATGATTTCGGATATTATATTAAGTATTAACAATTCTTTATTCTACATATAATGCAACTTATATATGTGAGATTTTACCCAGTTTGTGAGATTGACTGAATTAAACTGTAAAAACTCATATAACTCCACCCAATATAAAATACTAGCAATAGCATCACTAATATCTTTATCGTGTCAGCAGCAGCAGATATTTTCTCAACACCATTCAAAATTGCTTCTTTACCTATAACTTCGATGCTTTCACCGATATTTTTAGATTTAGCGTATATGCCAATATCAATTCTTGATTCTTCGTCAAAGAATTCAGTGTTAAACGCATCGCCAATAGTCATACCACTATCAAGTCTATTTGCTATCAATCCAAGTTCATATTTCATATATTTTGGAGAAGTTCTTCTAATTTTTTGAAGGGAATACTCTAAATCTACTCCGCTTTTTACCATGCTAGATAACGAAACCAAGAACATACTTGATTGAAAACTGCGATACATAGAAAATAGGGGGGTTTTATCTAATTTTCTTCTAATTGGTCCTGTAATATTAGATAAAGACCATTTTAAGATAAATAATGAGCCAAAGAATCCACCAATAATTAACCCCCACTTTTCTCTTACAATCTCTGAAATTGCATGTAGTTTCTGGGCCCCAGAAGGCCACTCATTTGGATTAGTGAATCTTTCGAATTCTGGTACTACTTGAGTTGCAAACAAATAAGCCATTCCAAATAAAATTACTATTAAAAAGAAAGGGTATGCTAGTTTTTTTCTAACAGTAGCAATAGCGTCTTTAGATGCTCTTGTGGTAACAATTGTATTTTCCATTGCTTCCACCATTCGACCACCTTCTTCACCACTTTTAATTAACATAATTTCACTTGGTGAAGCCCAGCCTACTAGCGAGTCCGATAGGCTTTTAGCTTCAATATTCATTGAATAAATTATTTTTTCTAGTATATATACACGAACATCAAATAACTTATTTAAGCTCTTATAGGCATCTTTAAGTTCGGTTAATACATCCAATATGGGTACACCTTGTTCTAAGAATGACTTTATCTTATTAAATAACTTAAACTTTATATTTGTAGTAAATAACAACTTATAGAAAACATCTTTTACGTAGCTGCCATTAGGCTCGTAACTTTTTTTATTTTTCATAATCTATCCAAACTTTATCTTTTTATTTCTACTACTTCTGCCTCACTTCTTTTTTTTCCTGCAAGTGTAGATGTAGGTGCTTTCTTTTTGCTGTTATCAAACTTTTTAAGGAGCTCATTTAGTGATATATCACTCATGTCAATCCTACCGACTTTTTCTTCAAGATCTCTAATATCAACAATGCCGCTTAATAATTTATCCTTGCCGTGGTCAACAATGAACTTACCTCCGCATTCTCGATAATACTGAATAGCCTCTTCGTCACGACCTTCCATAAATAAATTTTTCATTTGTCTATCAGGTACGCAAACTTCAGCTATAACTTCTCGACCTGATATTCCTTCAAAATCACATTTATCACAACCAGATTCATTTCTAAACTTGATATTCTTCAAATCTTTTTCTTCGAAAGTGCTTTCTAATCTAGTTAGTGTAGCTTGCATAGGGCTATCTTTATTTTGAGATTTTTTATATTCGTAATAATTTACTGCGCAATGTGGACAAACTTTTCGCACAAGGGATTGATATATTAGACAAGATATAAAACTTGACGATCCTATAACACTACTCTCTACACCCAGTTCTCTTAACCGTACTAGAATATCAAACATACTTGGCGCATGAACTGTTGTGTATACTTGGTGTCCAGACAATGTAGCATCAACAAGAAGTTTTGCTGATTCGCTGTCGCGAATTTCACCCGGCATCAAAACATCTGGATCTGATCGTAAAGAGGCTCTCATTGCAGCATTAAAAGGCGAAGTTTCTTCACTATCCTTATTTGCTCTTACAACAGGTATTTGTGTAGCTCCATCGATTCTATGTTCTGGTGGATCTTCAATTGTAAGTACTCGAGTTGCTCCATTTGATTCTCTCAATATCTTACGAATTAATGTACCAAGCGTTGTAGTTTTACCAGAGCCGGTTACACCAGCAATAAGAAATACACCCACTGGTATTGTCGTTGCAAAATCGATGAGATTGTTTTGTAACTCATCGTAGCCTAAAGTTGTTAACGCTTGTTCCTTTTGCGCTGTTCCCAGAGGCATAATTCTCATTGTCATATCAAAGCCATTTGGATGTGCAGGCACCGTTGCAAGTCTTACTGTTACATCCGTTCCGTTAATGACTCGGTTAATTATCCCATCCTGAGGCTTTCTTTCATTATAAGTAGGCTCTTTGGCGCCAGACTCTGCCAAGGATGTGTATGCAACAGAAGCTAGTGAGCGAGCTTTTTCTACAGGAAGTTCGGTATCGAATTTTACTTTACCTTTAATTCTCATTAGCACTCTAGCTTTATTATTTGAGACAGATAGGATTACATCCGAAGTTCCCTTATCTACAGCTTTTTTAAGAATTGAATCAAATAATTGATGATAAACACCTTCATCTTGTTGCTTTAATTTAGATACTGATGAAACAAAATTTGAATTAGTAATATCAATTATATTTTTTGTTGTGAAAAGTCTTTTAACTTTAAAGCCTTGATCAACGCAACGTTTCTTAATTTGCAAATAATCATTGTCAACTTTTAGTCCAGCTTTAGATTCTTCACAAACAATATATAAATTAGATTCATTATCTTTAGATTGTAATATTACATAGCTTTCTTTTAGTGAATTATCTAAACTTAGTCTATCTGTAATGTCGAATATTTTACTGTATTTAGGAAGCTCATCACTACGATATATAACAGTTTTATTTGTTGATGGTAATAATGATTTACTTGAAGAAGACCGGTTTCTATTAGCTTCCTTTATGACAACTTCTCGCTTAGTTGCCTTGCGAGAAGTGTTTAGTTGATCTTCAATATAGGTTGCTAATGCTTTAATAGGATTCATATTATTATTCTTTTTTTTATTAAAAGATACTTACCCAAATGCCACATCTAGGCGGAAAGCCTCTTGTTATCTTCGTAACGAAAGGCCTGACGCTTGAGATGATAATAACTTCGCAGCATCCTTATTGAATGTTTTTGAAAACGCATACTTTTCATTAGTAAGGTGAACAAAAGTATCTTTATTTCCATCATTCAATGTAATTCCATTTGAATGTACTCGCGACACTTTTATCTTGTCTGAGATTTTGGCACCAGCGCTAACTTTACCAATCGTTTCATTGAAGTAGATTGTAGCCACCAAATTCTCACCCGAACCTGAGATTGCCGTCACAAAAAGATTGTTTGATACATTATCAATTCCGGCCAATACAGCATTTTCAGCATCATTTAGAGCTTGTGTAAGTTCAGTGTTTTTTGCTTTTAATACTGCAATTTCATCTAGAAGTGCTTTTTCACGCTCTGAAAATTTAATAAATAGTTCTTCTTGTTTTTTATTTAAAATTTCAGCAAATCGGTCAGATGCAAGTTCTTCTTGATTGTTTCTACGCTGTAACTTCAATTGTTCAAGTTGATTCATTTTGGTTTCAAAAACAATTTGCTCTTCAATGTTATCCATTTGACCAAGAGTGGCTGTAGAACCATTATTTTCTTCAGCTGCCATAACTTGTGATGCTGTCGCCATTGCTAGTACTGCAATTGATACTTTTAATAATTTACCTTTCATAATAAATACCTTACTTTAAAAAATTGTTATGATAAACGCCATACATTGTCCATGAAATATCACTTCCAATATTAACAACCACTCGTTCCAATAAGAACTTGTCTGTGCTTGAAAATACTTTTTTTGCTTGTAATATCTCGGATAAAAATTTACCTTTAACAATAATTTCTCGAGAGTCAGTTTTTAACTGTCTTTCGTTTTCCTTAGAAGAGTCTCTCAACCCCTTAATAGGCTCTTGTCTATCAGTTAAGTTAAGTTTTGACATACTCCAATTTAAAGAGTTGATATCTAAATCATGCATAAGGTTAATAACATTATGCTCTTTCTTAACTAAGTCTTGAAATTTGACGTTATTACGAGTAAAAAAGTTCTGGTCAATAGGCTTAAAAATATTGGCTACACTACCGTTTGGTGAAAATACAATTGAAGTTCCTACGTACTCTTCTTTTAGAGTAAGTGCAGTACCTTGCCTTGTTTTAATATACTGATATTCCAAGGCAGTAGGGAAACTAACATCAAAAGTTACTTTTGCTAAACGCCACCCTGCGACACGCGCTGGTTCTTTGTATAATGTGTCATGTAGATATTCAATGAATGTAGCTTCATTTAAGAGACTAAGATCATCATTTAGCCATTCTAATTCTTGCCTTCTAGCTTCTTGAATAACGACATCATCTGACTTTGTGATACTTTTATCTATAAAATCACCTGCGTCACGACTTTTCATCTGAGGTAATTTCTTTAATAATTTGTCTGTATCAACTTTTTTTGGTTGTTCAATTAAGCTTGCTGTTGATTGTGTCAACTCATCACCAAACAAGTAATAACCTCCCCCAACAACAAAGGCCAAAACCAGTGCCGCTTTAATGAGGTTGTCTTTTTGCGAGTGAACTTTCGCAAAAGTTAATTTCTTAATTACAAGATCAGTTGAATTTACTACCTCAGAAAAGTCTAAATAGAAGTCTGCATCGTAGCCAGAATCAATACTTTCAAGTTTTGAATCAATATAGAACGAAAAGCCACCTAAGTCTTCTGTGCCCAATGCCTTAGAAAGCTTTGCAAGCTCGTCTTTTATGTTCGTAATCGATACAATTAAATCGCCATTAGATACAATTTCATTTTGTGAAACACAGCACACCCAAGCCTGATCGTCATTAATAGGGTAGATGTAAATAAAATCATCTTTGTCAATTAGTGCGTTGTAAAGTAAATGTGCAGCCGGTACTGTTTTAGGTTCATAAAGCTCATCAATGGTAGTGTAAATGGTCACATTGCTATCATCATCATCACTCGCTTTAGCAATGCTATAGCTAAATTTATCGCCATTTTTTTTACATTCTTCTTTGATTGTTTTTTCAGCCTGACTGGAAGATACTGTCTTCCAGTCAAAACCAAAGCCTAAAACAAGACCGTCTAAATTTCTAAGCTTTATCATAGATACAAACCTGTTTATTTTACATAAGGAGTTAAAACAATTACTGTAATAACCTTCTTAGTACCACCAGACTTTCTGCCGCCGAGTAAGTAAGTACTTTCACCAGCCAAACTATCGACAGCATGTGTACTTTCAGTTCTCTCAAAACCAGCGACCATAATCGACTCACCTGACTTTACAATTACCCTTTGTAGGAAATTTTTATTTTGCCCATTCGGTTTTTGTAAAGTTGTTCCATCGATATTGCTTTCATTAAAGCCTCGTAATTGAGTTAGGTCACCGGCAAATAGAACATTTACATCACCGTTAGATGTCACTTTCGGTAAAAATGACAGAGAGAAGCCTGAAGTAGCTGTCGCTTGCTTTGCTGATGTGGATGACTTGCCGCCAGTTTCACTAACTTCTCGCACAACTTCTGATAAATAACCAGTTGTATCAAGCATCTGAATAGGTGCCGCCATACCATTTGTTGTATGTACTGTTGCGCTAGTTCTATAAGATACTTCTGAGACTTCATTTAATGATTTGATGAATGCTTGTGTGCCATTAAATCGGCTCGCTTCATCAGTTAAAGAAATACCAAATGCTGATGAAGCAACATCTCCGAAAGCTGTAGATAAATTAGCAGCATAATTACTACCCTTACCATACGCAGCTTCCCAGTTGGTTCCTAACTCTGCATTTTCATCTAAGACAACATCATAGATTTCAGTTCTGATAGCAATCTGCTGGCCAATTGATTTATTCAAGTCTTTAATATGACTTTCAATTAAATCTAAATTTCTTGGTGTATCAATAACAGTTACAATACCAGCTTCTTCAGCTATTGCGAATTTGCCTTCTTCTGATTTTAGAGATTCAAGCTCTTCTGCCAGTGAAGCCCAAACATTCTTCGGTGAAAAGTTCGCTGAAGTATTCTGAGCGTTTCCGCCAGAATTTGCACCTACAGAATCAGAATCTCTTTTTGCAGTTGCATCAAATGATGAACTGACGCTAGCGTTAAATGTGTTTGTGCCGCCAAGATAATCAACTTTTAGGGTACGAGTATCAGTTCTGAAGAATGTTAACTGATTATTTTCCCACTTCCAGAATAAATTTGTTTTTGCACTAATGTAATCTAAGAAGGATGCGCCAGTATCATTGAAATCAATGCTAAATTTAACCTTAGAACCAACTAGTCCTTTACCAGCAGAGTCAATAATATCGAAACTATTGATATTATTCATATCCTGCTTTTGAACTTTTTCTTCTTCTGAGCCACTTTCTAGCTCTCTTACGAAAGCAATTGCATCAGAAGTTAGTAGTGTTTTTACTCCGAACTCGCGACCAAACTTAGTGATAAGCTCTTGCAGAGAAATTTGGTTAGGATCATTAAAGACAAAGTTTTTTTCTTCAAAAATTGAAGGTAATTTATCTTCATTTGTACGCTTAAATGATTTTGAACCAAGATAGTAACCATCAATAACCTGAGTATTGATACGGCCAGCGGTTATATCTTCAGCTTGTCGTAATTTTTGAGAGGTAATGTCTGTCTCATTTTCAATGTTTTCTACAGCTTTATCAGCTGGTGCAGTAACACATCCACTAATTGTGAACATAACGAAAGCACTCAATGTAGTTAGCTTAAATTTCATACCTAATACCTTTACCTTAGAAGCTTAATGATTGTTTGTGACCGCCTTTAGTGATAAGCAGAACTCGGTTTTTTAAGTAAAATTTTGGAGATAATGGAGTGTCTCCATCACTATATGCCGTCAATAACTCTTCAACTACACCGCCTTTACCAACAAAGTTGCCAGTGAATAATGAGCTGTGAGGAGCATCATAATCAACATCTTCAAGAGAAGGGGCCCAGTCTACCTGCCAGCCAGCTTTTTTAGCCCAGTCTTCTAAGTTTTCTCGCAATGATTTGTTTGTATCAATAACCCAAACGGTTGGTACTTTTTTAGCTAAATGTAAAGCTAGATCTTTATGGGCAGAAATACCTACAACTTTCTCTTTTTCGTTAATAAATACCGATAGATTGTTTTGCTGACAAAGAACATGAAGAACATCGCGCCAATCATTGCCACCTGACCATGTAATTTCCATGTCGTGAATGCCATCTTCAAAGTGAACCTTGTATTGCTTTAGGGGTACAATATTGTCCACAGCAACATGAAGAGGTAATTCCTTACCGCTTGTCATTACAATATCAACTTTATTATCAACAACACTCACTGCATGCTGTTGATCTTCGTTAGTTACTTTTTTGCTAGTGTTATAATTAATTACTGCTTCATCTTTTACTACTGGTGAAACATATAAACTCGCATTCGAGTCAGCTGCAAAAAGTAATGCAGATAGACTGACAGAAACAACTGGAATCACTTTAAAAGATAGAAGACCAGACATCATAAACCCCACAATTTTATTTATTTAAAACTAATAGAGTGCAACATTACATTACACATAAATCTTATCACAACTCTTTTCTCCAAAAAGGTCGAATATGTCTTACTTTTCCTACGAGAAATACTTTAACCTTTCTGGACAGAGTCATTACAGTTAGACCTTTATTTCCTAGAAACCACAAAAATATAGTTACTGATAAAGCAAAAATGAACATATATTTATTTTGATATAAAATTAAAAACAACCATGGACCAAGTGCTATAGGTTCTACGAAAAAAAATTTTAATTTATAGCTAAAACTAGCTCGAGCCATAATTGTTATTCTCCATAGTTAACTTTTATAATTTCAAGTTCATCTTTACTGATGATTCCCTTATTGAACTTGTCTAGTGCATCAGAATACATTGTAACTCCACGCTCTTTAACTAACCTGATTGTGTCTGAAACGATAGACTTGCTGTAGCTAAGAATTTCCTTAACTTCTTTGTCAAATATTAAATATTCACGTACAGCACACCTTTTACCATCAACTGTAGGTACAAGACGTTGTGCTACAATCATTCTAAGCGCCTGTATAATGTTTTGCTGGCCTTGTGCCTGAAGTGATTCAGGATACTCAGCGATAAGCCGCTGGAGAGCTTCAGCTGCGCTATTAGCGTGTGCTGTAGAATACACATTGTGTCCTGTCACCGATGCATTTACAGCTGTGGCAATTGTTTCGTAATCTCTTGCTTCACCAATTAATATGTCTGTTGGGGCCATTCTGAGACTATAAACCATCCCGGTATGGAAACTTGTTACACATCTCCCAACTTCCATTTGAGTAAATATAGAGTCTGGTGATGAGACTGAGTCATACACATACTCTATAGGCTCTTCAATAGTGACAAAATGCTTGTTGGCATTTCTCATTTCCAATAAATGTCGAATAATAGCTGCAAGAGTGGTTGATTTACCATTACCGGTTCCACCAACAACTAAAATTAAGCCCTGTCTAGAAGTCACACATGTATCTACTATTTCATTTGGTATGCTTAAAGCCGATATTTTAGGTGGTGTAGCTGTAATCGTTCTGATAATGATATTTGTACACGTTCTTCCCCCTCTCTTTGAGAGTACTGCACTAACTCTAAATCTATGCCTTATAGGAACTTTAGAGTCGTCAGTAAATTCTTTATATTCAAGGTCTGTATTTATAGCTTCTGGTTTAGCTAATTTCGATGTTGCACCTATCCCATAAAAATCAGTTAAAACGTCATTAACTTCTTTATTAGTAATTACACGAGAAGTTAATTTTTCTTTTTTACTATTCAAATGGATCGTTGCGGTTTGATTGCCGAAAAAGAATAAATCGCTTGCTTTCAGTTCAACCATTTTTTTAAGAAGAATATCTAGGTCAGCTTTAGTTGACATTCTTGGAGGTACAACGACGAAATACTTACTCATGATTTCTATACCCTTCACGAGTATCAATTGACATAATTTCCCATTCACCTGTTTTCTGATTAAACTTTGATGGGCTATTAATATTATAAAAATCCGTATTAAGCAGTAGCTCATTATCGCTAAAGATCACGCCTTCATTTGACAATGATAACTGAGGACCTTCTATAGTGTTATCAAGTCTGTACCTTAAATACTTTACTCGGCCAACAAAATTCAACCTGAGTTTCTGAGCCTTTGCTATAATTTCTGCATTAGCTTGTTCTATTCCAAGACTATAGCCTTTTAATACCCACTCACGCCACAGCTTTTCTTCATCTTTATTTTCGGGCAAAATAGCATTAAACGGTTTTTGCACCTTAGATTGTTGGCTGCTTAAGAGATAAGATTGCCAAGTTGGAGGGGTCGATACAAAAGTTTCATCTTTAACTTTAACTATCTTTTTTTCTGTAGTGGTTACTTTTGTACCATCATCTGATATGACAACTTTCCCATCTTCTTCAGTTACGATACCCGGCAATAAAAACATTGAGTGTTTACCAGTATTCGTAGATCTCATAATGGCATTAAAGTCAAAAACGGAATCTAGACTTTGGTTCATTTCGTTAAGATTGTCTTGGATAGACCTTATTTCTTCATTGAACCCAATTTGCATACCCAAATGTATTGCTGCGTCTTTCATTGTTTTTACTCTAATATCTTGCTGTTCTCTTATCTGGTTTATCTGAGCATCTTCTTCAGCCTTTTTAAGGTTTAGAAATGCACTTAAATCGCTAGAAGTAGCGTTACTGCAAAAAGATATTGTTAGTAGAATAAAAACAAAAAACTTCACATTATTCTCCTTGGAATTTTATAACCATAGTTCTTGATGCTGGATAAACTTGAATATCGATCAAAGAACCAGTCAACAAGCCCAATTCTTTTAGAGCCTCATTCAAAGGTTTATTTTTTATATTGATGTTTACCATAGGATCAATTACAGATGAGTAATTAATAATATCAGGATCATATCCTGCAATTGTGGCAATAGCTTTTGCTGCAACAGAAGCTTTGTTCTTAATATTTAGGTCAACAATTTTGTCGAAACCATCAGGTACATATACTGATTGGTAATACTTTTGTCGATGCTGCTCATCAGTTAACGACTTTGATGCCAATGCTTGTTGATACTTAGCAAGTAGTCGCAATTCATCTCTGGCTTCAACAGCAATCTCTTTGATTTCTTCAATCGCAAGTTTTTTAGGCGTGTGAGCAGCTATATAGCTGTTATCACTTGGCGTTGTACTACAGCCGGAAAGAATCCCTAAACTTACGAGAAAAATACCTATCTTTTTTTGCATAATAAGACCTAATAATTTGAATATTTTACCTATCGTACTTAGATACAAACCTAAGATTATTCATAATATTTATTTATCAATATGTTTGATACTAATTCATATAGATTTGCGAGATCCTTCTCAGAATTTGCAGAATCTTTATACTTTTTAAGCATATCTTTCGCTGAACCTGAGGGGAATTCGTTAGTTAATATATTAATAGTTTTCTCTAATCCAACTTTAGAATTGAGAGTTTCTCTTAACTTGTAATCCTCTCTTGTCGTTGTGTATGCCCACAATTCCACTTTACCAAGGGTTGAATACAAAACCTGCTCAACTCTCATTCCATTTTTTAAATCACCTAAATATAAAAACGCGGCGCCTTCATCGGGGTCAGGTCCCGTAACATACTTTTTGAGTAACTCAATTGAATCTGGACTAGGTGAGAAATTATCAATAATTTCTTGAACAACCGACTCAGTTTTACCTTTACTTAAAATGTAAAAATTATCCGTTAAATCAACCATTCTTTCTTCAAAGTCACTAAGATTCTGTGATAACAATGCATTTGAAACGTTGTACTTACGGCCCTCTTTAAAAAACAATAATATTTGCTCTCTAACAGCCTGTACTTCTGATGTTCTATGGAACTCGTCCAAACAACACTTTTTATAAACACCTTCTTCTTGTTCAATTTGCTTCTTATGGTAATTCTTGTACTTATCAGGAATCTGAGGCAGGGTTTCAGCTGCGCTTTGAAAGAAACTCTTTGTTAATACACCGATTGCCGTCATATACATGATCGATGTTTTCTTTATAGCTGACGCATTACCTTTAGGAGCGACTGAGCTTATATCGAGAGATACTATTCTGGCAGCTCCTGTATCAAACGATGATGGCTGAGAAAGGATAGGGTAATCACTTAGTGCAGTAATAGTCATTAATTTAATGAAATCTAATAATAGTTCACCATTGTCAATTGTAGCCTTACCAAACGTACTAATAATATTTTTTGATGCTGTTATCACTGTAGTGATATCAGTTAAGTTTGGAACAGCGTATCTTTGAGCATGACTTGCTTCCTCATATTTTCCTTTATCAAACAGAAGATCTACAACATTCCACCATGTTAAATGCTCTGGCACTTCACCAAACTCTTCTAATATGTGTTTATCAATACTTTCTAACATTCCGTATTGATAAATATTAGGTTCGTTTTCATCACTTAGGTGAATATACATTTCATCAATAAGCATACCGCATGCCTCACCTACCTTAAGTGGGGCATTTTCACTACCAGCTGGCGTAAAAATTGCGCTCAAAAAGTTAATCAAACTTTCTCTATTAATAGCTAACGGATGTCGGCAACCTAGCGGTGTATCAAATGGGTTTATGTTATTATTTCCATTTTTCGTCATTTCTAATTTGAATGACTGGGCAAGATGCTTTTTGTCTTCTGGAAGACATGCTCTAACGTAATCAACAAAAGCAGCTGATGAAAATCCAATGTCCAAGCAGACAATTCTCGGTAGCATTATATTTTCTGGATTAAGAATTAAGGATAAATTGTCAGTAGCTAACTTAAACGACTTACCTGAACCGGGTGGGGCATAATAAATATCATTCCAAGACATTTGCTTGGATGATAATGGCATTTGCGGGAATTTCTTTTTGTCATGCGTCCTATAAACCGTAGAACCTTCTTCCCATGGAGATGCACTTCTACTGATCGGAGCTGTTGAAAAGGCTTCTCCTAACGTCAATGGGAACCCTGTCGATATATAGTTTTTTGAAATGCCGGGAATTGTATTTAACCATAGTTCAATAGGGTCACCAATTTCCTCAATCGCATTACCAGCTCCCCAGCTCTGTATACCTTCGATAAGCTCATCAGTTCTAGAACACATTGTTTCATAATCTTTTGCCCATGTAGTGAAAGCTACTTTAACTGAGCACAAGGTTTCATCATTATCACAAAGGTGTAAAAAGTCCTCAGCAGCCTTTTTAATCTCTTTATTTCTACTGTTTGTAATACCTAATAGCGTCGCCCATGTTTTCTTTGATGAGATCTTTTTCTTAATCTCATCATGGCCAGTTTCTATTGTCATAGAAAATCGCCATGGTATTTCTTCACTAATTCCCTCGAAAAGAGTAGCAAAAGGTAGAATGTCGATTGGCGGCATATCTAAATTTAAAGGCTTGTAATACGCGCCTTTGTATATAATTGCAGTACTATCTTTTTCAGCAATCTTAGGGATTGTATTGAATATTTGATAGCCCAAATCCATGTTTAATATGCTTGATTGGTCTAGCTTGTTAGGATTATCAGAGACTAATCGCGGTCGGATTGGATCTCCGAGTAGAGAAGGGCGCCAATTGTCATGCTGTTTATAGTTTGATGTTGTATTAACAACCTCTTTAATGGCGTTGTGACAGTTTAAAACGCTTAGAAGTACCTTACCCTTTAAAGCTTTGACTATAGCTTTGCAGAATGCGCTATGCTTATTAGAGAGGTCTTTTATTTCACCCATTGGTGATTGTGAGTATGAACCGGGCTTTACTCCGACATCATATTTTTTTATCTCATTATTTCTTGTTTCTTGTTTTTCTTTAAGCTGCTTGCTAGAAATTGATGAAGTTAGAGTAGTAAGAACCATGTAGCATTTTTCATATATGACTTTATTTGCTAAAGCTTGCTCTCTACTTTCCAATACACTGTTAAGCGATTCTAGATTTAACCTTACTAAATTTGCAATTATACTTACATTGTTTCTTTTTAAGTCTATCAATGACTGTTCAGGGTTTCGCTCAAAAACGAACTGAATTCTATAGCCTTTCTTCTTAAGTGAACCTGTTAAGCTACTCTTCAAAGAACTAACCAAATTAGCTAATTCAACCTTGCCTAGAGGTGAAGATGAACCTTTGACTTCAAAAAAAGTCGAGTAACTTCCATCTTTATTTATAAAAGTTGATTTACCAATATTAGCTTCAATATTTACATATTCAAACATATGCTGGTTAGTACTTGATGAAAATAAACTAAAGAGATTATACATAACTTAAATACCTGAAATGTCATACTTGATTGCATTTTTCAAGTGGGCTTTTTTCTTTTCCTGATCTAGTTCTAGAGCATCGTCAAGCTCTAATATCTTAGTATGAGAATAATCGCCAGAGCCTGAGATAGCCGCTAGACATATACCGGTTAAATAATCTCTTTTTACTCTTTTTGATAAACTTTGTGTGAGAGCGTTTTCAAATGGATTTTCAGTCATTTTTCTTAACCATATTACTTGGTGGCAATAGACCTTCACTTCTTGCAATATCAGTAGCTAAGGCGTGTTCAGAGTTTTTTAAATAAACCACAATTCGACCTGTTCCATACGAACCTACTCTAAGGTTGTTTTTTTGGAAGTTATAAGCAGCTTTTAAGCAGTAGACACGATCATATGCCCTTAGATATGAACCGACAGGATTAAAATATTCACCGTTGTTTATTGCTAAAGCATAAGCTGTCCATAAATTTTCTAGGTACAGTCCTCTCGAATATGAGTATTCATCCGCATCCAAGTCGATCTCATCAAACTTTAAGTATTGAGAATCACACGAATAGCCTTCTAAAATTTCTACTATAGAATATTTGGCCAGCTCTATTAACTCTGGCAATGTAATCCAATTCCTTTGATAATTACTGCCCATAGCAAATGTGGCAAAGCTTCGAAAAAACTTGCTTGTATAAGTCACATTAATCTTAAAGAATAGGCATTTATCTTTGTACTTCTCAGAAATCATCTTAAAGAAAGATGTACTCCCCTTAAGCTTATTTTCTTCTTTTGTTCCAATAGTAATATTGACTTCACTATCCTTAAGCTTGCTCCAGTTAGTGTTAGTTGGAACACGTTGGCTTAAAATCTCTCTAGCATATGCACCTTTAGGAAAAGAAAAAGAACGAGCACGAGATGCTTTAACCGGTTCACCCATCATTGCTTGATTTTGTTGAGTTGACTCCTTAAATGCTTGAACCAACTCAGCTGAGTATGGCCCTTTGGGGACTTGCCTGATGTTCGAGGATAGAATGCAAGTTGTAAGAGCGCTATTGTAACGATATTCAGCATCTTCTAATGATAAATCATATTCTTTTAGTCCGAGCGAATATACTCTTTGGAAAATTTGAGAGCAAACACGGCATACTTCTTTGTTGTTATCATCTAAACCTAATTCATCGCAGATCATCTTTAAGCTTGTTCTAAAGAATTGATGATCGTAAATGTTTGGGTTCTTTATAAGGTTAAACTTTTTATAAAAATAAAATGGTAAATTTGAGATCCACAAAATCGATGAATTTAGGTCACCAATACCATTAACTCTAAAAGCTTTTTCACCTGAAATTGACGCCCATCCACTCGAAAGTGTATTAAAATCATCAAAACATACAACGCCGATTTTCTTCATAAAAACACCTTATAATTGAGCTATAATTTATATCATATTTAATAAGACAACTAACCTTGGAATAAGATAGTTAGGGGGGAGTTTTACTTGTCTTTTACTTGTTTTTCTAAGAACTGTTTGAGCTGCTGAAAGTTTTGAGGTAGTTCTTCAAACTTAAGCCATTCAAATGAACTTTCTTCAGCAATTTCTTCTGAAGACTGGATTGTTTGTTTCTTTAAGATTAGGTTAGACCAATACTTGATGTGGTTAGGATAACCATCTTTTAAAGGTAAAAGAAAAATTCCATCTAATTTTTCTTTCCTCTTACCATAATCTTCTTCGCTCAGATCCCTTAGGTAATTCCCTAAAAAAATAGGGTCAGATGTACCAATAACTTCCATCGCAGATACACGTAGATTTTCTAACCTTTTTAGATAATCTAAAGCATTGTTTTGGATTATTGTGTCCCCACAAGCAGTAGCTGCCCATAGTACCCTTACAATGTTATTTAACTTTGCTTGGAAATTCGGTATTCTTTTCCCTTCCTCACAATAAATCAAAACCCCTCGATTTGAAATTCCGGCATACCCAATATGAAAACACATATGACATAACGTACAAGCGGTATCTAAATTATCTAAATCGTTATTTTCATGGTTATCATCAACATGATGCACTTCTTGGTATTTTTCAGCGGTAAAGTCGCAATATTTGCACTTACCATAATCTCTCTCTTTGAGCTTCAATTTAGCCTCATTAAATTCAGCCAGCCCCTTTTGAGGGTCTGGCTGATCAACTCTGAAGCCATCGCGTTTAACTGATAAAGTTATTGGCTTCATTGTTATTAATACTCGCCACCAAGCTCAGCATCAATTTTACTTCCGGTATCAACATCTTTGCCGCTTACGGTTCCAGAACTCGCATCAACAAGGTATGTGATTGAAAGCAATCCACCACCAACGAAAATGGCAACTAAACCTTTTTTACCATGATCTTGGTTAGGCTGCTGTTCATTCTTCCAAAAGAAGTAAACACCTAAACCTGTCAGGAAAAAGCCTAAAAGGTAAAACGCAGCTACAATTAGAGCACCAAACTCACCAAATTCTGTTCGAATATTACAGGCAATACCTGACAATTTACCATCGTTACAAGAATCATTTGTAATACTTGATGCACTAGACGCCGCTAGAGCAGAATTACTAAATGCTGATGTTAGAAGTAAACCAGCTAACAACGCCTTGTGTTTCATTTTTTTAAACATGACATAAACCTCTTAATTAATATAAAGACTATAAAATGTAATGATTTCCAATAAAGAATTTTCCGTTATCATCATACCCTTTGACGACACCAAAGTTTCTGAAGTTATCGCCAACAACAACTTTATAGAAATCACCGTATGCGTTTTGAATTAAATAACCATTTAATACAAA
Organism: Pseudoalteromonas sp. OFAV1; assembly: GCF_021532595.1. Classification (NCBI taxonomy): domain Bacteria; kingdom Pseudomonadati; phylum Pseudomonadota; class Gammaproteobacteria; order Alteromonadales; family Pseudoalteromonadaceae; genus Pseudoalteromonas; species Pseudoalteromonas sp. OFAV1. Next base: position 51,508 of record NZ_JAKGBG010000019.1, on the reverse strand, counting down.
ATTCATTCGAGTTTCTTTAAAGCTACCTTTGATTGACCATCCTATGAGAAGCTCAGGTTCTTTAGGCGTGTTAAGAACTTTTTCAATATCGTCAATACGATTTATAGCTTGTGTAAGTGTACCTTGAACAACTTGTTTGTTCTCCTGTACATCATTACCTTGTTGCTTTTCTGTGACTTTATTCTCTAATTTAGTTTCAAGTTCTTTGATGGTATTTTTATACATCTCAATTTCAAGATTCAGTTTAGCGCTTAAAGACTTTTCAGCCTTGATTTTGGCTTCTTGAATTTCATTAGCTCGGGCTTGTTCTTCTCTAATCTTTTTCTTCTGAACTTCTTTAAGTTTTACTTTATCAAGAGGTGTTCGTGTTTTATCGATATAAAGACCATTAGAAAGTAATACAACCTTTCCGTTTTCTAAGATATTATCAACGCGAAGTTCGTCACCATAATATGATAGCTTCTTACCGACATTGAGAGTTAAAGTCTCATCATTCTGGCCTTTAACGATAATGAACTTACCATCATTTGTAACCGCTTCAATGCTGATTTGGTCAGCTTGTTTGCGGTCAGATAAGAGACTATCAATAAGCGCAGATGCCTTTGCCCCATCAAGAACGTCATTGCCTAAATCATTAAGTTCGTTATTTTCTTCTAGATTAGGAACCTTTAAAGTTTCTTCATCTTTCTTATCTTCTGATAATAAGATTTTACCTTGAACATTGTTGACTTGGTCAATATTAGGTTCAGCCTTATTATTATCTAAAATAGATGCAATCTTTTGTTGAGTTGCTTCCTTATTAGTATCGTTTTCTTCAGGCTTTGTTTGCACCTCAATAGACGGTTTGTTTTGCACGTTAGGGGGTTGCACTTCTGTAGATGTCCCACTAAGTTTGCTTGTAATTACAAAGACACCTGCAATTAACAATAGACCTGAAGCAATATGAAATTTGTTGATCTTAAATTTATTGTTTTTTTCAGGTTCTTCGTCATTCGAAGTTTTGTCATTTTCAGAAGAGCCATCATTTTCGTCTGAATTTGTATCTGTGCCATTACCGGCAACTTTTTTAATTTCAGAACGTGTATCAACAATTTCGTTGTCTAATTTTTCTAATTGTTGTTCCTTCTCAAGCTGTTCCTTTTCACGTTGAGTCTTATCATTTACCTCTTCAAAGCCATCATCTTCAAAGTCATCTTCAAAGTCATCAATTCCTGTACTTTCATCTAAATCATCGAAGCCAGCAATTTCATCTAAACCATTATTGTCATCAAGTAGCTCATTTGATAACTCTTCATTTTTTTTATCATCACTCATAAAAACACCTTAATATATTAAAACTTAGGAACTTTAAAATCTTCGAGGAATAAGATACTAACAGGCCTATCTTTGTCTACATATACTGTACTGGGCTTATTAATGTCTTTTAAGAACTCAGGAGCTAAACGCTCACCAGCCTTACCAATACCAATCATAATTCTATCATTGAATCTTTCAGCTTTAGCTGTGGTTACTTTGTTGCCAGATAAAGTATCTTCTTGCTTAATCTCCTGAAGTGATTCAGAGTATCCTTCTAGCAATGAAGCTATGACCACACCACCATACCTTTGGAAGTAATGGTGATCGACATCATCAGCAAATAAGGTGCTGTAATCATCAGGGTTAATTGCTATTGCATTAACAGGAACTTTTACACCATTTTTATTAAACTCATGGAACTGTAAGGCAACTGTATCTCCAACTTTTTTAAAGCTTCCTGAGAAAATGCCGCCATGACTGCCACCCGGAGCCACAGAAACAAAATGAACAACCGAAGAGTTATCTGAATTTATAGGGAGATTATTAATTGCATATAGCATCTCACCTACAAATAATGTTTCATCTGACTCATATTCAGGAACATTATTTACAGAGCTGACGCTATTATCTGATTCATTTGATGCGACTGTACCGGCATTCATGCCTCTATCAGACAAATACTTCTGTAACTCTTCGTCTCGTCTCTTAGATGCTCTTTCGGCAGGTGTTAAACTGCTTTCTTGGTTGCTTACATATGTATTTTCACTCGAGTCCACTTTAGTCGTAACTGAAGATCCATAATTGTTAATTTGAGCTGATACTGGTGTACTATTCGAAACATTAACCGATGTTAAATCGATAGTTCCTGATGCTCTTAATTCTCTAATAAATTCAGCTTTATTAAAGTTTAACTCAATTTTTTTGGATTTAACTTTCTCTTCTACAATTACATCATCAATAATTGTCTTTTTTTCTTTTTCTTGCTCTTTCTTTTTTTCTTCAGTTATTTGATTTACTAACGCACCAATATCAAGAACCTTATCCTTATTTGAATCTATTTTCTTAATATCAGTATCTGATTCTATATCAGAAACACCTTCAACATTTAAGATTGGCTTATCTATATATGAATCTTTAGACTCATCAGATAATTTTTTTTGCCTTTCCCTTTCTTCAATTTCAGACAGAAGTTTCTGAGCTGCGCTATCTTTACTGGTGTTATTTGAGATCTCTTCAGTTGTTATTTTTTTATCAATTTTAACAACGCCATTATCAATATTTTGAGAACGACTATTTGCCGAGCTGTACATAAAATAAGAAGCTGAGCCTATAACTACGAACAAAGAACCTACAAAGAACTTTTGCTTCGTATCTAATTTTGGTAATTTAAATTTCATACTCTAGCCTTAAACTTTATTTTTCATTTAATGTGAATATTTGATACTCACCATTAGCTAGTAATGTAATAGTATCTTTGTTTTTTATCTTATAGAGGTTATATCCATTAGATGATTTATGATGGTTAATAGTTTCAGGGAAAATGAGCTCATTTTTAACTCTTAGGTATGTGAATTCACCTTGCCTAACATAAACATTGTTTCGGTTAGGATTGTTGTTTACGTATAGTTCTTTAATAGATTTGTCCGACAAATAATCGCCAGAAATTAATTTATCAAAAACTGGCTCATTCCCTACATTGATGCTGATATTTACAGGCTCAACAGCTTTTTCTGCAATGGGCGAAAGCTTAGGTAATCGAATCCTCTTATTAGAGTCAACAGTACTCTCGTTTCCCCTAAGTCTGATAACAACCAAATTCTTCAATCCCGACAAATTAACTAGAGCAACAGACTCTGAAAATCTTTTAAGTATTGAAAATACGACTACATTTTTATCTTCTGTGAATACACTGCTAGTAAATGAGTTGGGATCGCCTATAACTTCACCGGCGATGGGCCAAGGGTTTCCTTCATAATCAAAGAATGAAATTGAAGATGGGTTATTAGCTGCAACATTTAAAACTACTGGTGACTTCTCACTTGGATCATATGGCACTTCAGATATTTTTATTTCACTGTTAATGAGGGGCTCGTTATTAGCTTTTTCAATTTCTAAAGATTTCTTTCTTCTTACCTTTATATCTTCAGCACTGAGAGGAAAAAGTTTATCCAAATCCTCACTTAAAGCTTTTTCTTTTGCTCTATCTTTATAAGCTTTTAAATATGGAGCGAGCTCTGCATCTTCTTGTAGCAAATATAGGATAGCGTCTTTTTTTTCATTAATAAGAGCTATTTCTTCTTCTGATAAATTACTTGTTGAATTATCATTCAATTTACTAGAAGACGCATTTGCCCCAATCGACAAAAAGCCTGTTAAGACTCCTATGATCGATAATGATAAAAATCTTTTTTTAGTTAGCATTAAGACGTACCTTATAAATAAAATCAATAGTTAGAATATCATTACTGTTTTTCTTAAATCAATGCTATTGAATGGATGTTAGTGCCTGCTATTTCACAATAGTGAATAGAATTTTATCTATTTCAAGACCATCATTGCCTTCGAGAAGGCTTTTTCGTTTTACAGTAACTTTTGCTTTTCCTACATTTTTATATCTCAGGAATTCGCTTTCTATGTAATTCGTAACAATGGGTAGCTCAACAACCCATTCAAAATTACCTGTTTCTTTATTTACTTTTTTCGAAGAGATAACTCCGCTTTCTGCATCAATTTTCAAGATCAATTTAGAGTCAACGAGAAGTTCAAGAATTCCAGCATCTTGAAGAGCTTTAATAAGACTTGCTCTGCCTGAAGTTGATATATATTTGTTCGTTTTTAGATTTAAGTGTTTTTTGTAATTCACAAAACTAAAATCAAAGATATCTTCAATCGCTTCCTCAGTCCAATTGGAGATAAAATCATCACCATAAATAGGTTCGCTTCGCTTGATCAGTTTTACAAACTCAAAATTTGAGTGGGCAGCAAAAAAGAATCTTTGACCTTGAATGCTTGAGGTAAAAATATTTAACGCATAACTTAAAAACATAAGAACTAAAGCAATACAAATTGATATGTTCAAACGCTTTTTACCAATCACATAAAATTGGTTTCTTCTATTAATGTGTTCAGCACACTGTATAGCCAAAGATTTTGCCATTTTTTTTTCTTCTTAACTTTATCTTGAGATAATCAGTTTATTAATGCCTAAGCCCTTATCATTGTCAGAGAAAGGCACTCTTTCAACTGATAAGGTGAATATTGCATTACTCACCTCAGGCTTTCTTTCACTAATAACATAAGTAAACATAACTGGAACCTGAAAAATCCATTCGTATCGACCAGTCTCTTCATTTAAGCGGCTCTTAATGAAAACAGGGTTTTGAGTTGTTTGTAATTGCACTATCGCCTTCTTTTCTATAACTTCAGCGAAATACTCATTTGCTTCAAGTGCATTTATAAGGGCTGTTCTCCCTGCACCTGTAAACCAATTTGTAGACTCTTCCGTTAAATGCTCTGTCATATTTATGTAATTGAAGTCGAAAGTAGATACCAATGCGTCACTTACCCAGTTAGCTACAATACTTGTCTTGTGATTAGGTTGATTGAGTTTTATCAGCGCTCTGAACTCATTCATACCCTGTTGCGATAAAACGACATAGTTTGTTGTTTTTGTGGCCGAATAGAATAGTGAAGTAAGAATAGCTACCATCAGTATGATTTGGATCACCAAAACAAAACTTAAACCAAATATACCTTCTATTTTCTTACTTTTCTTGAGCAAATTTCTATCATCTGACTTTGTTTTGTTATGCATAAACCTTAAACCTTAATTAACTATAGATGCGCTTTCCAAATCACCTTTAGAAACGTACTTAATATCTACTTCATGTAATTGACCATCTGTTGTCGTTATAAAAAACCTAGGTTCAGGAATGTTTCTTATCTTATAGAAACTCATAACAGAATTTACGATAAAGAGAATTACTATACCAATAAAAAGAATTACTCTCAGATAAAACCCAAAGACAGGTTTAGTTTTGTCTATATAGCCAAGAGGATTTTTTGGAGAGTCTTTACTCTCTTTTAGTTTGGCTTCAATCTGATTTGATAGCTTATTAGACATAACAACCTCAAGTTAGTTTATGTGCCCAGTAAGGCAACTAAAATGCCCCCTTGGGCACATAAAATGCCTTATTGGGCAATTAGAGTGCCTTACAGGGCACTTTAAACGTCTTCTGTGGCACTCTTTTGTATAAGTTTTTTTAGCTTCTTTGACTTTTTAATGACTTTTTTCAGTAAGACATTATTTTTATTTATAATTTTATAATTATTTATAATCGTTATAGTAATTTATAACATATATGAAAAAAGCAAAAAACTTGTGGTTTTTAAAAGTAATGGTACTTCAGATGTTTAGGAATACTGAATATGTTCAGAATGGATTGTAATTACATTAATATTTCAAGTATCAACGCACTTGATCAGGTGCGTTGATATTACTTAAAGAAGTTTGCTAATTCAGAGTAGTTTTTGAATGCACCTAGAATAACTTGCTGATTGCCATTTATATAGATGTCTGGCACAAATTCAATGCCACTACTTCTCATGGATTCAAAGTCTTGTGCTGATTTTTTGGTTATCTCTAGAGAGTCATAAATCTCAAAGAAAGAGTATGTATCAATATTATTATTTAATAGTAAAGGTGTTACGTCTGATTTTGACTTTATCTTTTTGTTGTTGATGAAGAATTTAAACACATCTTCTTGAGATATTGGACTCTTTAAAATTTGAAGTGTCTCAAAAGTTTTGTATGGAATTTGCCAATTTTCATTAAGATTCAAATGAATTACTTCAAGTGTAACTTTATCCAAAGAATCAATTAACTGTAGTAATTGAGAATAGGCGTTTAAAGATTCTTTGCTGCTATAGGAAAAGTAGAGGGTGATAGTATTTTCCTTTACCGGCATACTTTCCCTTTTTATGAAATGGATGTTTTCAAGGATCTTATTTTCACTATTCTCAATAGCTAAACTTACTTCCTCACTTAACTCTTCATCAGGACTTAAATTATTGAAATACAAATACCCGGCGACCAAACTTGATGCCGAAAGCAGTGTGAGAGATCCAAAAATTGCTGTTCTAAATTTGATTGCACGATCCATAATTTTCAACTTACATGAGTAAAACGATGACGATACTACCACTTGATTTTGAACAGTCAATAAGCCAGAGCATTTATTTTTCAGTACATTTTTTGAGCTGAAATTTAATTGTAAAAAGTGTTTTTTTTAAAGAAAAAATATGATACTTGTTTAAATACAACTTCGATCTATCCCTACTAACCCCTTAACTACAACTTAGATCTCAACTATAGAATTACTACGTAATTCTATTTATTCTAAAGAGTTTTTTTTTAGATCTTACTAAAACATATTAGTGATTAACATTAAGAACTCTTTTAAGAATTTACAGTAAATATCTTTAAAAAGATTTAATAAAAATATTTTTAAAAGATCTTGTTTTTAAAATTTATGTGATCAATACTCGCCATCCTCAAAGATTAGGATTTGGTTTGTTGTGAAATTTTTAAGTTTACTTTTAGAAGAGTTGGTCAGTGACATAGAATCTGTTTTCGGTTTAGATTCGCACCAAAAAGATTTGTACAAGCAAATTCAAGCTTCTTTGAGTCAAACCAAAGATGAGCTACATAGAGATTCCATTTTTTCAAAATACAAGATCCGAATTGTTGTAATGCCACAACAGGACATTCTTCCTGAAGTGATCGGCAATAAAATATGCGAGCAATTAAAGAGCAATGGTGTGATATGTAAGCAAGATCTAAGCAAGGTAGATGTGAGAAGTTTAGGTGGAAAGTTTAAAGAAGTTGAAATTAACGCAACTAGTTTCGCGAACAATTCAGTTACATTAAAAAAAATAATATCAATGCTTATTGAATCAAACAAAGATTCATATGAAAACCTTGTTCAATTAATTAATTTATCTACCGTAGTAAAGTATGTACACAAAGAAAATTAGATAAAATTGTATTAAGACATTAAGTAAAAAAATAGCCAAACATAACGTTTGGCTATTCTGTTTAAAATTTATTTTTCGATAAGCAAAGAACCTTAAATTTTACATGCTCCTTGACATCCATCGTCGCTTTCTTCGACAACAGTTTCTGGAGTATCGACACCAGCACCATCTCGAGTGTTGTGGTAATAGAAGGTTTTAACTCCATGCTGGTAACCAAATATGAGATCTGAAATAATTAGCTTAAGCGGAACCTTATTAGACTCAAATTTAGAAGGGTCGTAATTAGTATTAGCTGATATCGTTTGGTCAACAAATTTTTGCATAATAGCAACAAGCGAAATGTAACCTTTATTGTCTGGGATATCCCATAATGTTTCATATTGGTGTCTAAGATTTTTAATATCTGGAACAACTTGTTTCAGGATTCCATCTTTACTTGCCTTAACAGATACTAGACCTCTTGGCGGCTCAATGCCATTGGTTGCATTAGAAATTTGTGATGAAGTTTCAGATGGCATTAAGGCTGATAGAGTTGAATTTCTCATGCCGTATTTAAGAATTTCTTCTCGTAACGTCTCCCAATCCAGTTTCAAATTATTACTAACTAATTCATCAACTTTCTTAGAATATGTATCAATTGGCAAGATGCCCTGTGAGTATGTGGTTTCGTTAAATAACTCACATGCACCTTTCTCTTTGGCAAGATTAACTGAAGCTTTCATTAAATAGAATTGAATAGCTTCAAAGATATCATGGGTTAGTTGATTTCCTGATCCATCTGAATATTTTAATCCATGTTTAGCTAGTTTATAAGCATAGTTAACAACACCGATACCTAGAGTTCTTCTTAATAAAGCTGCTTTTTCTGCTGCCTTAATAGGGTAACTTTGATAATCTAATAAGTTGTCGAGGGCGGTAACTGCTAGTTCGGATAATTCTTCAAACTCGTCAAGGCTCTCAATTGCGCCTAAGTTAAATGCTGATAGCGTACATAGTGCAATTTCACCATCTGTATCATCCACATTAGTGAGAGGCTTGCTTGGTAAAGCAATTTCTAAACAAAGATTACTTTGTTGAATTGGAGCAACTGAAGAAATGAAAGGGCTATGAATATTACAGTGATCTACATTTTGTAGATAGATACGACCAGTGCTAGCACGTTCTTGGGCAAATAGACTGAATAATTCGATTGCCTTAACCTGTTTTTTTCTAATGTTAGGATCGTTTTCGTATTTAATGTAAAGCTCTTCAAACTTTTCTTGATCACTAAAAAAGCTGTCATATAAGTTGGGTACATCTGAAGGGCTAAATAAAGTTATGCTCTGACCTTTGATTAATCTTTGGTACATGACTTTATTGAATTGAACTCCGTAATCAAGATGTCTAGCTCTATTTTCTTCAACACCTCTGTTATTTTTTAAAACAAGTAAGTTCTCTACTTCTAGGTGCCATAAAGGATAGAATAGTGTCGCAGCTCCCCCACGAACACCTCCTTGCGAGCATGATTTAACAGCTGTTTGAAAGTGTTTAATGAATGGAATAATGCCTGTATGCAGGGCTTCACCACCACGAATTTCACTACCTAGCGCTCTAATCTTACCTACATTTAAACCTATACCAGCACGTTGACTTACATATTTAACGATTGATGATGCTGATGCGTTAATGCTATCTAACGAGTCGTCAGTATTAATTAAGGTGCAAGAACTGAATTGTCTAGTCGGGGTGCGAACACCGGCCATTATTGGTGTAGGTAGTGAAATTTTAAATTTTGATGTAGCGTCATAAAAACGCTTTACGTAATCTAAACGTTTTACTTTGCATTTAGTTACAGAATAAAGGCAAGCAGAAACTAACATATATAAGAACTGGGCTGATTCGTAAATTTGACCAGTAACTCTGTTTTGTACTAAATACTTGCCTTCTAATTGTTTAACTGCGGCATAGCTAAAATTAAGGTCACGATCATGATTGATGTAATTACCTAATTCATTTAGTTCTGATTCAGAATAGTCTTCGAGGATATGTTTGTCATATTTGCCGCTTTCTACGAGCTTCTTGATGTGCGTATAGAAATCAGGCGGAGTGAACTCGCCAAATGCTTTTTTACGTAAGTGGAAAATAGCAAGTCGGGCAGCTAAGAACTGATAATCTGGCGATTCTACAGAGATTAGATCAGCCGCAGATTTGATAATTGTTTCATGAATGCCTGATGTTGTAATTCCATCAAAAAATTGAAGTTGTGCTTTTAGCTCGATTTGTGAAACTGATACGTTATCTAAGCCTTCTGCTGCCCAAGTTAAAACTCTATGAATCTTATCAAGATCCAAAGCTTCTTTTTTGCCGCTTCTTTTTGTAACTAATAACATAATAAACCTTACTTTATTTATAGAATGAATTAGAGATTTAAGTGTACCATAAATTAAAGAAATGTCTATATATGTATATTTCAGTAGCGACAAACACAATATATAGTATTAGTGATTCAAAGACGAGCGATTTTGATAGTTTGATTGTAGCTATAAGGCTGTTTGGAGCTTTATTTGAAATTTAAGCCAAAAAAAATGCCTTGTTAATACAGGCATTTTCAGTGCGTTCTGGTTAAAAAAATGATAATTCATCTTCTGTGTTGTTTTTTATTTTAATTATAGGTTTGGATAAGCTTAGTTTTTGTCTATTGAGTTCATTAATTATTACATCTCTACTATCAAGCTTTATTTCGGTTGCGATTGCGTCAGGTATTGGTTCATTTAAAAGTATGTGATTTAATCGTTTAACAGCTCTGAAAGGAGGAAATCCACCAGCCATAACTGCAATAGAAAAGCTTTCTCGAAACATTGGTGCTACTGTCTTCTCCGAACATACAAAAAAGCCATCATAACGACGACCAAGCTTTTGCATGCCTTTGTCGAATTGCGTAGCTAATTCGACAGATAATTTACGAGCTATGCCATTACCTCGGTATTCCTCTTTAGTAAATACAGAAAAATATCTATCTGAATACAACTCAAACTGTTCTGATTTGAGGTGACCACCTTGATTTTCAAATGGAGGTATTACGATCATGGCAAGAGCGACAGGTTTGTTGTCGATTAGTGCCATGCTGTACTGAATATCTCTATGGTATTCAGAAGATAAGAATTTTAGGCCCCGTTCGGATATTGTTTTATTTAGTCCGTCATCTCTATAAAGCTTATTTTGCAGAATTGTGTTAGCGAACTCTTGTATTGTAGTCTTGCCAGATTTTATTTCCATAACACTTCTTATTGTTCTTATTAAGTATGACTTATTGTAACATAAAAAGATAAAATTAAAAAGTAAATTTTTAATTATTATTTGATTTGACTAATGATAGGATTGTATGAATTTCTTGTTTTAGAGGCTTTTATTATGGTTTATATGTATATCTCATTTTTGTTCGTTCTATTTGCATTTTATGCTTTAGATAAGAAGTACAGTGATTCTCTATATGGAGAAAAGTTGGATTATACGTTTGCGGAGATTAAGGTCACTTTAGTAATCTTTATGGTTGCAGCGTGTAGTGTAATCTATAGCAATATAGAGCCAGACTTTACAGCGCTAATGGGATTTAAAGTGCTATTCCATTCGCTATTTGTGGTAAGAATTTGTGCCGGGATGCATATAGTTAAGAATCAGTTGGTACATGGCACAGTATTCAAGAATGGACTCAAGTTAATTATCAGAGAAGTAGGGTGCATACTACCAATTTTAGCATTGTTCTATTTGCTCTTTATCTGATTTTTGATAGGTGAGTCATGCATTGACTCACCTTTGTAAGTAATTATGCGCTGTAGTAACCGGCATCAGGTGAAAATCGTCTTAAAACCTGTGGGACAATAGAGTACCCGTTATCTTCAAGAAACTCATCATTAGCTAACTGTTCGTCCGAAAGAGATAGTAGGAACTCTTCGTCATTATCAGCGCAATAAGCCTCAAAGTCATCATTTGCTGTAGGTAGGACACTTAGTTCTAAAGAGTCCTCATTTAGGATCCAGTGAGCATTCATAACAGCTTCGTTAAAAGTTTCCAGATCGTTCATGTCAGTATTTAATTTCATATCCGTATCCCTTTGTTGTTTTAATTAATTATACCACCAGCAAAAATAATTGCAACAAAAAAAGATATAGATTTGATAGTATAATCTCTAATTGTTAGCTGTGCCGCAGTTATTATTGTTTGGTAAAATGTGCGCCGACATATTTATGATAGAGATTGGGAATAAGTATTATCAGACCTGCCAGAAAAGTTGGCCCAGTAATTGTTCGTCTGGGCCATTGACTATCAAATACTGATCTTAGAACAATTATTTTTTCGCTGAAGCAGTTCTTTAATTTCTTTAATACTGCCAGCAATATCTCTCATTTCACCAAGAGGCTTACCATTACGATACATATTGTTGATATCGAACGATAGTTGCTCAGCTTCTTTTATCTCAGGGTTATCAATTGTAGGGCCTATGAAATAATTGTCTTTAGCAAGCTCTGTAACGCGCTCTAGTAGGTTTTGGTATTTCGCGTGATAAACCTTATGCTCTAGAGCATATTTATCAGCAAGGCTTGTTAGACGATGTTTAATACGTCGAGTGTAGGCGACTTTAATACCTTGTTCTTTTGCCATCTTGATGATCAGCTTATAGTCAGACAAAAGTTCATCAGTACTGACTACTGGAATGTATGAATGATTAAACCAAGAAGTGCCTGCGCTAGTTAATACGATACACTCTGAATTTAGAATTTTGTTAGTGAAGTCGATTTTCATAATCTAATAACCTTAACTGTTTTTGTTGATATAATTGTAGCACGCAATTTATGTGCTGTAAATATTTGCATGCAACTAATTCTGTTTTAATTACAATTTACAGTGGAAAGTGCTTTATAGGTTTAGGTGGATTTTAGCGTCACTTGTTATGAAAATGACGCTATTAGGCTTGTTTGTTATATTAAGAAACGACTTTTTGTGGGTTGTTTGCAGCTTTTATTGCAAGCTCAAGCTCAGAAGCCTGAATGTATTTCGGGTGCATATTAAGATGCGAACTGTGATGTCTCGTACCGTAAAAGGCAATATGTTCCATTGTACATCCAATTAACTTAGCAGCCTCAGTAGCACTTTCAGTAGCCACTGCCACCAGCTCATTAAGATCTGAAGGTGGAGGACAAACAAAAACGTTGCCGCTATATTCTGTGTAAAGGTTATCTTTTATGGCTTCATTTTGAACTTCTTCAAGTTGAGAGTCTGTTAGCTTTGAAAGTGCTCGCTTAATTATCGCGATTTCTTGGCGAGGCAGTTTATCTGAAATTGAAGAAAGTAATTTTGATTTTAAGTTATCCATATATCCGACCTTAAGTAGTTGTTAGTTGTTTTATTAACTTGTAATAATTATACCAAAGGTATTTGTTGGAATCAATAATTAAGCACAAAAAAGATAAACCTTTTTATGTAAAGGCTTATCTTTTGTAAGGGAGCTTAAAACTCTAACGTTTCGGTGTCATAGAATTTGTTAGCAAAGGTTAATGGCATTACAACGAGGGGTCCATAAATATCTTCACCGATACCCTCTATGATGTCTTTTAGTTCGCCACTGAGTTCGGCGGTGTTTTTACTAAGGGTTGTCTTAACATCGTCTTCATCTTCGTAGATAGAATTAACAGAATTAAGGCATGTTTCTAGAGTATTAAAGAAAGCTACCATCTGTCTATCGTCTTCATCGACATATCCGATCATAATTTCACCAACGATAGCATCAAGTTGGTTTGTAGTGCCATTGTTCACTATTTCAGCTCGCAGAGCATCATTCCAAGCATTTTGGTAGTTAATGTGATTATTGACATCAATACCATTAAAATCAATGCCTGTAACTACATTAGAGTTGTTGTCATATACTCGGATCTCACATAACTCATCAAACATACACATAAGGTCTGATGTTTTTTCGTCTAATTCGTCTTTGGTTTCTGCTTCTACGATAAAGATGTAGTTACCATCCATAGAATCGTAAGTGCCGAACTTAGCTAAGTTGGTTACAGCAATATCAAAGTAATCTTGCTGTTCGTCGGAAACAAGTTCAATTTTATTTGTGAAGAATGGTGTAATAGAGATATTCATAGTGCCGACCTTAATGTAGTTGTTAGTTGTTTTTTAAACTGTGTAAAGTATAACAGAAATAACGGTAAGATCAATAATTAATGCAATAAAAAGATATTATTTGTCTGTACTTATAATGGTTTGGTAGGTTGTTAAAATAGATAGGTAAAAGGCCCTACAAGAGAGTAAGGCCTAAAGTGGTTTACTGAGGTAACTTAGGGAAATAATGTTCAGCAGATCCATTTAGAGTGATATCTACACATAACTGTTTGATTTCTTCGAGTGTGTAATTGTCTGCAATGTACTGTTGCGCTGATAGTAATGTGTTAAATGTGTCGATAGAGGTTTCATTCTCCATACCGGCATGCTCAAGAACTTCGTATTTATCTGTACTCATAACGGATATCCCTTACTAGGTATTGTATTGATTTTATGAAAAAGATAAAAATATAATGACTAATATATTTTTTATGCGCCATTGTGTGAATGGCGCATTAAAGTCTTACAGTTTAGATGAAGCGAAGCTTAACTCCCCGCGAAGTGCGCTGAGTCTGCTCATTTCCTTTGTAAAGATCTCCTTAACGTGCTGCTTAAGTGCCGCTTTAGCTTCGTCAAGAGTGCATAAACGTTCTACATAGATAAAGGTATGCCACTCACCATCAGGGTTTACCGCAGGTTGCTGAATCGTGTCTTTCGCAAAGGTTCGAGTGTTTTGGGTTTTGCTTAGCGTTAATACTTCGCTATCAGTAATTTCCTGCACTTCGTATGAACGGCCTTTTCGTAATGTTTCCATAAACAGGCTAGGGTTCTCTAATGAAACTTTACCTGTCACAATTACTAATACATCGCCTTGAACTAATTCCATAATCTTACCTTTATATTGTTTTCAAATTATGTATCTATTATAAGAAAAAACTGCACTTAAGTAAAGAGTTTATGCAAAAAAAAGATAAATAATTTAAAAGCGCCACCCTAAGGCGGCGCCAAGGTCGGATGTCTAAATTGTTATTAGGCTCAGTAATGGCCTGCATGGACCTTAAAAAAGCGCCACCCTGAGGCGGCGCCAAGGTCGGATGTCTAAATTGTTATTAGGCTCAGTAATGGCCTGCATGGACCTTAAAAAAGCGCCACCCTGAGGCGGCGCCAAGGTCGGATTAAAGTTTTTCGATGTCAGCTAAAAGTACATTTAGTGCAATAAGTGCAGCTGAGTCTACGATAGAGGTATTTATGCTGCATTTACCTGAGATTGCACGTTTGATGTCTGGAATAGTATTTGTCTCAATCCAAGCTCGAAAGTCTGCATCAGAAATTTTGCTGAAATCATCCGTCTCGAAATACTCGGCAGAGAAGCCTAAGTGAGCAACACGAGTTTCAAGTTTAGCCGCTTCAAGCATATCAGTCAGTGTGAATGAGCTACAAATAGGGCCAGTTTCAACTTTTTTTGCAAGTGATTGGCGAATATCTGCTTCACTCTTAATAGTGTTTAATGTTAGTTCTTTGAATTTGTTTTTGTAGCTTTTCATAATTCCGACCTTAAGTAGTTGTTAGTTGTTTTCTTAACTTGTGATTAGTATAGCAAGCTGAATTTATATTGCAATAGTTTTTACAAAAAAAGATAAAATTATTTAAAGTTTTTCCACCAGCATGTTTTTTAAATTTTAATGATAATAGTTTTAAATGTTCCTTGGGCCATTGGGGTAATTGAGCTGCTGTCAGTATCGAATAAAGAGTTTATTCGAATTCCCTTTGAATCAGTCAAAACATTATGGACTATTTGCTGCTTCGATTAAGTGCGTAGCTATTACTTTACCATGTGATTGGGCGAATTGTACTAGTTGTTTAAGTCGCTCAGTTGACTTATCTAGTTTGTAATTATGGCTATAAACTTTATTTCTTAAGTAAAATTTCCAGTATGTATTTAATTCGTCAATAGAGTCTGGATCCAAACCGTCTGGCATTGTTTCGTTGCTGATGTTTGTTATTTTGAATGAGTTGTTTTCTACCGCTAAAGTAATCTCGTTGCTTACAATAGATAACGTGATGGGCGCGTCATCGTACTCATCTGTAATGTAACTAATAAATTCATTAAGAGAGGCTTTCTTATGCATCTTGTTTTGAAATTCAAAGTACTGCTCTGAACTGATGCAAACTAACGTATCAGTTTTAATAGTGCTATCATCAAGGGGAATGATGGCCTCTAGTAAAGTTGAAGAGCAATTTGGATTATCTGAAATAGATTGATGTACTTTATGGATATTTACTACATGAGGGATATCGCTATTACTTCTCAATTCAAGAAACTCGTGAGGAAATTCTTTCATGATTTCGTTGTTTGATACGAGGGTGTAGTCGTAATCGTAGCGTTCAGTAAGTTTTTTCTTGAGCGTATCGATTGCATAATCTTTGATTGAGATTAGAGCCGGGAAATAGTATGTACAAGACAATTTGCCGTCTAAAGATGAATAAGCTTCAAATATCGCAATGTAATTTTTAGTGCTCATAAAATTGTACCGTTGTGTTTTTATGAGTCTAATTCTACACGAAAAAGATATAAAGTACAAGGTAGTTAAAGTAACTATAGCTCTTTATTGCAGGTGTATAGTGATTGAATCCCAATAAGAAGGTTATCGAAATTTGTATAGGTGTTCTCTATTGTGGGTTCAGTATTGTCGATGTCATTACAAGTTAGTGTGAAGTGGCCATTTTTACAGGCATTTAGAGTAATCGTTGTAATGCTGCTATTATCATCACTTTTAAGGAACCGCTGTAGAGCGCCGTGGACTCGGTGAGCTGAGTATAGGAGCTGAGTATGGAGGTTTAATGAACCTGACTTATCAATCCAACCAAGTCCGAGTGTAGTAGTGTAATCATCATTGTCATCATTGCGATTAAATATAATGGCCTTGTCGTCAGAACGGACAGATACTTTGTAATTACAGGCTTGTATCTCATTTAGCTCTTCTAAGTTATTAACTTTAGTGAACATACATTATACCTCTAGTTAATATCCACCAGCGATTTAGAGTACTGGTGGATAAAATGAGATTAATTAATCGTTATAGGTAAAGCACGATTTGCCAGTAACTTCAAAGCTAGGATCAAGTGTAAAGCCAGCAAAAACAAAGGTGTTTTTTACGCTCTCTAAGTCGCTATCGTTAATAAAGAACAGGATGGTGCCGTCATTTGTATCAGCTTGGTCTTTGATATCTAGTAGTAAATCAAAGAAAGTGTCAAGGTTGTCGCCTAATGTGTAATCAAGGATTACAGACATTTTGAAAAAGCCATAGCTTATAGGTAGTTCTGCAATAGGTGACAGAATACATTCGCCAATCTCTGAAAACTCAGTAGATGTTGTGTTTACTACAGAAATAGAAGATGAAAATTTTGAAATGCTGTGTGTATTGCTTAACATATTTGACCGACCTTATTATTGTTTAACTGTGTTTATTATATCAAAATGAGAGTTGTAATCAACAGTTGTTACACAAAAAAGATAAATTAAGTGGTTTAAATATAGGGTTTGTTAAGACTGGTATCTGTAGGATTACGCGACATTGCTATATGAACTCACAATATCGCGTATATGATGAATTAGCTGTTTGATGGCTTATCTTTATCAGCCGCTTCAGTAATTTCTGATTTTAAGTTATCAGCTTTTTCAAAGAGATCTTGAAGCATCTTGCTGCCTGTAATGCCAAGTGCATGATGAATATTTACTTCACGACTTGCATATTGAGTGCAATAGCGCTGTAGTTTCTCAATTTGCTCGATTAATTCTTTTTCTTTCTTGCTCGCCATAATGTAATCCTTGTGACCTTGTTTTGTTGTAATTAGTGTAACCTAATCTGCCAGCTATTACAACACAAAAAAGATAAAAACGTGTATTAATTAAACGCAGGCAATTGTTCGTTTGTCATGCCAGTTTCTGTATAAAAATGTCTTGTTCCGGTTACGTTAGATACTTCCCAATGACTTAGATCTTGACTGAAGTCATAGGCTTTATAAAACATGTATTCCATTGTTGATACATTAGAGACATTCCATCCACCAATATTTTGGTTGAATTTATATGCGTGTCGAAACATAGAGTGCATCGATTGTACGTTAGATGTATCCCATTTACTTAGATCTTGATTGAATGAATCAGCATGATAAAACATCCAAGCCATGCTTGTTACTTGTGAGACGTCCCAATTACTTATATCTTGGTTGAATGTTGTTTGGCTGTTGAATAAGCTGTCCATGTTTGTGATATTGCTTGTGCATACATTTGTGACATCTTCACCTGTTGAGATCATGTTTCTGAGCTCTTCAATAGTTACGATAGGTTGTTCTGATGTGCATGTAGGGTGCTGGTTGTCGCTAGGGCTTTCTGGACTAGTAGCTGCGTTATTTAAGTTTGGTATCGATGTTGTGCTGTTAGTGAACCTAAGAGTGTTACTGGCGCTTGAACTGAATGCTAGGCATGCCAATACGGTAAGTGTAATTTTTTTAAACATAAAAAATCTCATGTATAGTGCTTCGTAGATAGAAACACTATACATGAGATAGCTGTTTTATTGAACTGTTATGAATAACTTATTGTGACGATAAATAAAGGTAGCTCTGTTTTGATAGGTTATCTAAGTTATTGAATAACTCTTGAAATTCATTCAGAAGGCCCAGTGCGTAGTCGGGGAAACCAGTGCGCTTAGAGATAAAGTCTTCAATTGCATTGTAAAAGCCCGAATCGATATCTGAAACTTTTACAAAGCATTTTATGCTACCTATCGAGTTTTCGGTTGTAATTGCTGTTGATAGTGAATTGCAGATAGCATTATTCACTTCGTAAGGAATATCAAGCTTAACAACGTGACAAAGTAAATGGCCATCTTCTTTGTCGTTTAGGGTGCTCCAAACAAAATCAGGGAGGCTAGACATTTCCTTAAAGAACTCAGACAGAATACCGTCTTTGGTGCCGTTGTAGTTATTTTGGTAGATGCTATGGCCATTAAGGAATAAAGAGATTGCATTCATAAGTGTTTACCTTATCTTGAAGGCGCTACTAGAGCGCCTATAATTGATTCTAGTGTGATTAATCTAAGATAGAGTAGTCAGACTTAGGGATGTTGATTGAGCCCCAACCTTGGCCAGTGAATGATGCACGTTCATTGTCATCAATTTCAACGGCAATATCTTTCTCGATCGAAGCGTACCAAGGGTTTTTCAGAACTGCGGCAATTTCTTCAGCCTTTGGAGTTGTCATTTTAAGCTCAAGTGCTCTGTCGCGAATTTTAGTTGCGACTTCAAGTGCTTTGTTTTCTGTGAAGTTGCCTGAAAACGGAACGATAAATACTTGTGCAGCAGCAACAAATTTAAGTGATTTTGTAATAGTGAAATTTTTCATAACCGACCTGACCTTATGTTTTGTTGATGTATAAATTGTAGCATTACAACAGGGCATTTGCAACAAATAAAGATAAAAAGAAGTAATTTAATAAAGTCCTATCCACCAGCCAATATGTGCTGGTGGATAGGGAATCGCTATTTAGGGAGAGCGTAGAAGTCATCACCATCACGCTTGTAGCCTTTCTTGAGCTTTAAGAACTCAATTTCTTCAGCATCTTCGGCGTGACATAGATAGGGTAGAGGGTAATCAAATCCAAGTTCTTTAGAGATTTCCTTTGAAAAGCTGTCGTGAAGTTCTTGTGTGTACGGATCTAAAGTTGTATCGCAGTGCTTAGCGATATTAACGACTGGGCTGGTGAAAATATGCTCGTGATCGTAATTGTCACTATCAAGATAAGAGCTTTCCATGAGTGTGCGGCTATCTTGATTGAAAGTCATCCAAGTAGACGTTGTATTGCCTACAAAATTACCATTGTCGAAAACAGATACGTCTAGAGAAAAATACATGTCATTTGAGTAGGGGTGACAATAAATTGATTTTTCAACGGTGGTGGTAATATTGCTTTTCGATTGGGTATTCATAGTAGAACTCTTTCTTGTTTTGATATGGTAATTATTGCATAAAAAAGATATTTAAACAAGAGGTAAAGTTTCTGATAGAGTTAATTTGGGTGGTATTTGTCTTTTAAATAAAAGAAAAAGCCTCAACGTGGAGGCCTTAGATTAACCTCTTCGACATTATGATTTTAGAGCTCAAAAAAAAGGCCATTACAAGTGTAATGGCCAAGTCGTTGGGACTTATGTTCTATAAGTTAGAGTTACTCATTTGCAACTGTAAAATATTCTGCTTCATGTGTTTTAGTTCGGACTGAATTAATTTAATGTCATCACTTGTAAGTTCTTCTTGCGCAAGTTTTTCTGAAATAAATTCAATACGGCCAAACTCTTTTGTAAGTGCTGCACGAGTATTATTTTTGTGTGTAGTAATTGCTTCTAAAATTGACATATCCGAACCTTAATGTTTGTTTCATTATGTGTATTATTACATAATGAAATAGTTAGCGCAATAAAAAGATAAAGCAATTTTAAGTAAATAATAAGAAGTTGCGACAGAATATGGACTACTTTACCATTAACTAAATTTTGAACAAAAATAGAAAATTTAATTAAGGTTTAGTATGAAAACTAAAATATCACTAGTAACAATCATTGCGGCGACAACCCTAAGTCTATCAGGGGCCGCTACGGCTAAAAATACAATGCGTTTTGGCGCGACTGTAGGGCCGGACCTTGCTTTGAATGCAAACGCAGCCGAGAACGGCTCAGGTAAGGTTGAGCAAGAACCTAATGTTTGTACGCCAGAGCAGCGCGTTGTTACACGTGCTGAATTAGATGTGCTTATCGCCAATAACGATCCGGCTATTAGTAATGTGTGTACCGCTGAAATTACAAATTTTACAGATTTGTTTAGAGGTAACATCGTTTTTAATCAAGATATTAGCGGATGGGATACGTCCAATGTGACTAATATGACGAATCTTTTTTGGGGTTCGACGTTTAATGGTGATATCTCGAACTGGGATACGTCCAATGTAGCTACTATGCAGTATATGTTTTATGATTCGACGTTTAATGGTGATATTTCGAACTGGGACACGTCTAACGTAACTAATATGGCTCATATGTTCCGCGACACTAGTTTTAATAGAGATATATCGAACTGGGATACGTCCAGTGTAACTACTATGGCTTATATGTTTTATGATTCAACGTTTAATAGAGATATTTCAAACTGGGATACGTCCAACGTAGTTTATATGAATTTTATGTTTTGGGGTTCGACGTTTAATGGAGATATTTCAAAATGGAATGTTAGAAATGTGAGATACTGGCCAGAATTTAATACAAATTCAGATCTATTACAGGAAAATATACCTTTAAAGTTTAGATAACTTAATAATTTTACTTGTTAAGCTCGGCTCTATTAATAGAAAGATTTCAAAAAGGTTTAGTATGAAAACTAAAATATCACTAGTAACAATCATTGCGGCGATAACTCTAAGTCTATCAGGGACCTCTACAGCTCAAAATGTAATGCGTTTTGGCGCGACTGTAGGGCCTGACCTTGCTTTAAATGCGAACGCAGCCGGGAACGGCTCTGATGAGGTTGAGCAAGAACCTAATGTTTGTACGCCAGAGCAGCGTATTGTTACACGTGCTGAATTAGATACACTTATCGCCAATAACGATCCGGCTATTAGCAATGTGTGTACTTCTCAAATTACAGATTTTACAGATTTGTTTAGAGGCAACATCGTTTTTAACCAAGATATTAGCGGATGGAATACATCTAACGTAACGGATATGTCATACGCTTTTTATGAATCTTCTTTTGATAATAATATATCGCAGTGGAATGTCTCAAATGTTTTAGATATGAAAGCTATGTTTATGAATTCAAAGTTCAATAAAGATATATCAGGGTGGGATACTTCCAGTTTAGAGAATATGAATTCTATTTTTTATGCATCTGATTTTGATGGAGATATATCAGGATGGGATACAGCTAATGTTATTAATATGACATGGGCATTTGCAAGATCTAAATATAGCGGTGAGTTGCACAGCTGGGATACAAGCAAGGTTACAAATATGTCGTGGATGTTTGCGTTCACAGAATACAATCGAGATATATCAGGATGGAATGTTGAAAAGGTTACTGAATGGAGTGAATTTAATAAGGATGCAAGTATAGCTATTGAATATATGCCTGAGAAATTCCGATAACTGATATCTATCAAATAAATGGCCTATAAGGCCATTTATAGAGAAATATTATGTAAGTTAGAAAAGATAAATTAAAACCAGCCTTTTTCCCACTTAATGTTAATTAGTTCAGAAATTGACATTGTATCTTTATCTTGCTCTACCGGTTCAATTGATAGTATCTCGACTTTACCAAACGGTTTTTTGCATAATTTGAAGCCAATATTTTTATCTTTAATTAACTCTTCAATATCAAGTAAACAAGTACGAATGGTATTAAGTATATGGTCAGTCGTATTGTCCGGTTTTACGCATGCCTTCCATAAATGTGAGACACAGCTTGCAAAATCATAGTACTCATAGACATCTTTGATAGAATGGCCATCGTCTGCCATTTCTGCACCAACCACAACACGATCTCCATCATTTGAAGTCTGCCCATAACTGGCAGTTGGAAACTGGTTATCCCAAAACATAGGGGTTGCCGATTTATCGTCAGGAGAAATAAAACGGAATCCGTCATGTTTTTTATCTTCAGGGTTTCCAAACTCATCAGGCACTTTATGATGTTCTACGCAAAGTAAATTCTTAATTTCTGGTTTATTGCTTACACCCTCATTTAACCAAGGTCTAAAGCTCTTAGCGGGAGAGGTCCTTCTTTTTTGTGAAATAGGATGAATAATAAATCGAATAAAAAGGTACTGCTTATTGATTTCGTAGCGCATGATATCGGACCTTATGAGTTTGTTGTTTGCTATGTATTAGTGGAATATGGTATCACAAGTAAGTTCAAAATTACAGCTAAAAATTATCTTTTTTTGCATTCTATTGTAATACATTAAGTGTGATAGCTATCGTGCAAGTTCTGTTAGTTGTATCCTGATTGGCATCATCTTAAGTTCTAATAAGGAACAAATGGCAAAGTCATTACATTTAATTAAGCTTGATGTATCCCATTGACTTATATCTTGATAAAAACTCGAACAGTTATAAAGCATTTCTGTCATATCAGTCACATTACCAGTATTCCATTTGCCGATGTCTTGGTTGAATTTTTCTGCATAAAATAACATATTGCTCATGTTTATTACTTGAGATGTATCCCAGTCGCTTATGTCTTGATTGAAGCGCCAACAATTTATAAACATCTCACTCATGTCGGTTACTTGGGATGTGTTCCATTGGCTGATGTCTTGATTGAAGTCAAAACATTCCTCAAACATATTTGACATGTTAACTATATTTGAAGTGTCCCACTGGCCTATGTCTTGATTGAATTGATAGCAATCTTCAAACATACTGCGCATATTAGTTACTTGGGAGGTATCCCATCCGCCGATATTTTGGTTGAACTGCCAACAATTTCTAAACATGTCGCTCATGTCGGTTACTTTGGAGGTGTCCCATCCGCTAATATCTTGATTGAAAGAAGAGTCGGCAAACATGCCAGCCATATTAGTAACGTTGGATGTGTCCCATTGACTAATGTCCTGATTGAATGAATCTGCGTAAAGGCATAAGTTACTCATGTCAGTGATTTCAGATGTGCAAACATTGGTTACATCTTCACCTCTTTGGATCATGTCTATAAGCTGTTCGCGGGTTACTTTAGGTTTGTTATTATTAGTCATATGAGATTATCGTTGCTTTTTAGGAGCATTGGCCATTAAACCACTAAGTTGTATTTTTAAGGGGACCATGTGCCGTTCTAGGCTAGAATTATAGGCGAACTGTTCGCTTTTAACTAGGTTTGAAGTGTCCCAGCCACTAATGTCTTGATTGAAGTTCCGGGCAAAGCTAAACATGCCAGTCATGTCAGTTACTCGAGAAGTGTCCCAGCCACTGATGTTCTGATTGAACTTAATCGAATTACAGAACATATCAGACATGTCAGTTACCTTGGATGTGTTCCAGTTGCTAATATCCTGATTGAATGAGGTGGCAAACATAAAAGCACTCTGCATTGTAGTGATATTGCCTGTGTCCCATCTGCTGAGGTTTTGATTAAAGTTGATGGCCGTTTCAAAAATGCCTTCAATGTTTTCGCAATTGGAGATGTTCCATGGACTGATATCTTGATTGAAAGCACGAGCTTCAGAGAACATGTAAGACATATTAGTGACTTTAGCAGTTTTCCATAGGCTTATATCTTGATTAAAAGAAGATGCAAATTGGAACATACCTCGCATGCTGGTTACGTTTGAAGTGTTCCATAGACTGATATCTTGATTGAACTTTATTGCGCCAAAAAACATAAGTGTCATATCGGTCACTTTAGATGTGTTCCATGAACAGATGTTCTGATTAAACTCACTGGCACCGTGGAACATACTTTTCATGTTTGTTACTTGGGAGGTATCCCAGTCACTAATATCTTGATTGAAACTACTTGCGCAAAAAAACATACTATCCATATTTGTTACTTGGGAGGTGTCCCAACCACTAATATCTTGATTAAAAGTTTCAAGTTGAAAGAATAAGCGACTCATATCTGTAATTTCAGATGTGCAAACATTGGTAACATCATCACCATCTTGGATCATGGCTATAAGTACTTCTCGGGTCACTTTTGGCTTTTTGTTTTTATGAGTCATACGAAATCCTTTTTTAAGTTAGACCTGTAAGTTGTATTTTAAAAGGCACCATGTTTCGGCTTAGGTTAGCGCCATGAGCGAAGTCGTTGCTCTGAATTAAGCTTGAGGTGTCCCAACCACTGATATTTTGATTGAAGCGCTTAGCATTGGCAAACATCCTGTCCATAGTGATTACATTAGATGTGTCCCATCCGCTGATGTCCTGATTAAATGAGCTGGCATGACAAAACATTGAGCTCATGTCCGTGACATTTGATGTGATCCAATTTGACAGGTTCTGGTTAAAATTAGTCGCCAAAAAAAACATATTATTCATTTTTTGGACAAGGCAAGTATCCCATTGTTCTAGGTTCTGGTTAAATTTAGAAGCATGATAAAACATCGAACTCATGTCGGTTACTTGAGAGGTGTTCCATTGGCTAATATCTTGGTTGAAAGCATTTGCATGGAAAAAGAGGCTAGCCATGTTTGTTACATTAGATGTATCCCATCCGCTAATATCTTGATTGAAAGTAAGGTTATTCATGAATAAGCGGCTCATATCTGTAATTTCAGATGTGCAAACATTGGTAACATCCTCATTTCTTTGGATCATCTTAACAAGCTGTTTGCGGGTTACTTTCATCTTTTTTCTAGTCATGAGTCGTTTAATAAACATGGCGATTACCTAAAAAATAAAAAAGGCCATTACATGCGCAATGGCCAAGTCGTTGGGACTTAAATTTTGTAGTGAATAGGTCGTTCGTATTTACCTTTTTCATCGCGGTAGATTACGATTTGGTGGGTTTTGCCATTAACCTCTGCTTGGTAACGGTATGTTTCGTTGTAACCAATATTTTCGCCTAGAGGGAATGTTTCTAAAAGTGACTCTGATTCAAGAGCTTCATTTAATGTGTTGAACCAATTAGTTTGCATATACCGACCTATAAAATACCTTTCATACTATAAGTTTAGTATAGCGCCAAAACCTCCTAATTGCAACATTAAAAGATAAAAACATTAAATTAATTATTGTTTGATGTGATGGGGTAAGCCATAAATAGAGAGTGGCTTACCATCTGTACAAGATACCTATAAGAACTAGTTAGGTTCGTCTCTACGGTGCGATTCCAGTTCTGCTGATTGCTTAAGCTCAGACAGGGTTAGGTAAAAGTTGTTATGATGATCTGACAACTCTAAAGGCAAGCCTGATTCAGCTAAATTTGTGAGCAAATCAATGACAGGCTGAATTTCGCCATCGTAGTATTTTTGAATGGCACCGATAAAATCACCACTTTTGAATGGATCAGCACTTTTGTTGTTTGTGTCATACGCATATAAAACCTCACCATCAGAGGTAAATACGAGATCACAATCTTTGTGTTTAAAGTCAAAGGCCGGAGATAGTTGGATCATGGTTAAGAGTTTAATAGGAGTAATGTCTTCGATAAAAGTAGATGCCATTGTTGTGATTCCTTTTGAAATTAATAGAAGTGTAACGCAATACATTAGCCGTTACATGTTATATGTCGCAACTATCCCAAATAACCCTGCCAAAACCACTATTACAGTTAGGTTTTTTCGTATAGATTATAAATGTATGTTGCCGGGCAATCGCTACCTACAACACAAGACTCAATAAACGTTTCAAGTGACTCATCTCGCTTAATATCCCGCCATGTATTACCATCGATGGATAAAAATACCGTTAAGATAAGCGCGAACAGTTTCATGCGTTAAAATATAAGATTCTTTGAATTCTGAAATAAAGAACTTGCCATCGACATACCCGGCACTAATTGACACTTGGTTACCTACAGCGTCTGTAAGCGTAATAGGGATTATTGACTCAAGAGGCGAGCTTCCTATCGTTAGTTCAAAAAAGGAGGCCACCAGCGCTGCTGGTGGCACTCACAAGGCTATTTAGACTTGTTACTGTAGAACTCTTCGAGATGCTCTTCGATTTCTTGTTGTGTGTTACACCACACGTACTTTTGCTTAGAATTTTCAGTTTCTAAGAATTTAATGCGGTATTTTGAACATTCAGATTGAGGTTTATTATCTTTGTGTCGCACAGTGGCTGTTTCAAGGATAAAGTCACTTGTGCTAAGCACTGGCGAAAAGAAGAAGCCGCTTGCTAAGTCGTTTAAAGTCGTATCATCATTGGTTACTTGACAGATAAAACTCTTAAGTGAGTTTAGGGTTTTAAATTTTTTTGTAGTGCTGATTGTCATAAGTCCGACCTTATTGTTAGTTGTTTGTGTTAATTCTTTAACTTGTGATAAGTATAGCAGAGTGGGTTTAAAAAGCAATAGTTATTACAATAAAAAGATAAATTAAATTAAAATAAAATGCCCAGTAAAAATTACCGGGCATTTGTTGGGTCGGATTAAATATGTTTACTTAATTCCCAGTTGAGACCTGTTTGGTGATAGTTTTTCTGGGAATTAAGTGGTTAGGTTATTAATTAAAGAATCTAAGTGTATTCGGCTTTGATTCAGATTTAAGAATGTCAATTTCTTGCTTAACAAGTTTCTTTGTACCGTTGTCAGTTAGTACGTTTTCAATTTTTTCACGCTTTAAGTAATAATTTAAATCGCTTAACTCTTTTTCTTTAAGTTTAAGTGCTTCGATCTGATCTTGAATGTCACTAATTTGACTTTCTCGGGCGCCAATTAACTCTTTATCTTCTTTGGTTAGTAGGGTATCAAGCGCTTCTTTGTTAACGTTCTGTTGAACAACAAACGAATGTAGTAGCTGTTGTGCTTCTTCGTTTATGTTATTAACTAAGCTGCTTAGTTCTTTGTTAAGCTTTGCAATAGCCCAATCGATTAAAAAATCCTTAGTTTCAGTAAGTCTATTCGAGATTCTATCACAGGCATTCTTAAATTTTTCTTTTGCAGCGTCTTCTGAGCGGATGCCGTTATATTTAACAACTTCATCAATCACTGCGTCGATATTTTTAGGGATTGAATTCAGCATACGCTTAGGAGTGATAGCCTTGATTTGCTCTATAACATCGTCATTTAAAGTAACTCTCAAAGTTCCTTTAACGTGTTTTGAAAAACGGGTATCAAAAGAGCCGTCTTCTAGAGAGCCAGTGAAAGGTTCTCTGATTGAAAATGAAATATCGTCAATGGTAAACCCTGACAGGATTTGAACAAAAGCTGTTGTTTCTGTGATTGAGTTTGTAAGAAGTTTCATAAGTCCGACCTTATTGTTAGTTGTTTGTGTTAATTCTTTAACTTGTAATAAGTATAGCAGAATGAAGTACAAAATTAATATTTAACGCAATAAAAGAGATAAAGTAATTGTAAGCAAATAATAAGAAGTTGCGACAGAATGTGGGCTATTTTACTATTAACTAAATTTTGAGCAAAAATAGAAAATCTCAATAAGGTTTAATATGAAAACTAAAATATCACTAATAGCAATCGTTACAGCGACAGCGTTAAGTCTATCAGGGGCCGCTACGGCTCAAAATACAATGCGTTTTGGCTCGACTGTAGGGCCTGACCTTACTTTGAATGCGAACGCATCCGGAAACAGCTCAGGTGAAGCTGAGCAAGAGTCTAATATTTGTACGCCAGAGCAGCGCGTTGTGACACGTGCTGAATTAGATGTGCTTATCGCCAATAACGATCCGGCTATTAGTGATGTGTGTACTTCTCAAATAACAAATTTTACAGATTTATTTAGAGATAATACCGTTTTTAACCAAGATATTTCACGCTGGGTTACGTCCAACGCAACGGATATGTCAGGAATGTTTTTGGGTTCGACGTTTAATGGAGATATTTCAAACTGGGATACGTCCAATGTAACTGATATGCGGTATGTGTTTTTTCGCTCGACGTTTAATAGTGATATTTCAAACTGGAATACGTCCAATGTGACTAATATGACTTCTATGTTTTATAAATCGACGTTTAATGGTGATATTTCGAACTGGGATACGTCCAATGTGACTAATATGACGAATATGTTTTATGGTTCGCGGTTTAATGGTGATATTTCGAACTGGGGCACGTCCAATGTGACTACTATGATTTCTATGTTTCTTAATTCGACGTTTAATGGTGATATCTCGAACTGGAATACGTCCAATGTTATTTATATGCATTCTATGTTTTATAACTCAACGTTTAATGGTGATATCTCGAACTGGGATACGTCCAATGTAACTAATATGGGTTCAATGTTTTATGGTTCGCGGTTTAATGGTGATATCTCGAACTGGAATGTGAACAATGTGAGCAACTGGTCAAATTTTAATACTAATTCAGAGCTACCACAGGGAAATATTCCTTTGAAGTTTAGGTAAGCTTAATAATTTAACTTGTTAAGTTCGGCTCTTTTGATGGAAAAATTTTAATAAGGTCTAATATGAAAACAAAAATATCACTAATAGCAATCGTTGCAGCGACAACGTTAAGTCTATCAGGATCCGCTATGGCTCAAAATAAAATGCGTTTTGGCGCGACAGTGGGACCTGACCTTACTTTGAATGCGAACGCATCCGAGAAAAGCTCAGGCGAAGCTGAGCAAGAACCTAATATTTGTACGCCAGAGCAGCGCATTGTGACACGTGCTGAATTAGATGTGCTTATCGCCAATAACGATCCGGCTATTAGTGATGTGTGTACTTCTCAAATAACAAATTTTACAGATTTATTTAGAGATAACACCGTTTTTAACCAAGATATTTCACGCTGGGTTACGTCCAATGTGATTGATATGAGTTTTGCCTTTCTTGGCTCGACGTTTAATGGTGATATTTCGAACTGGGATACGTCCAAAGTGACTACTATGTCAGGAATGTTTTTTCATTCGCCGTTTAATGGTGATATCTCAAACTGGGATACGTCCAATGTAATTAATATGACTTATATGTTTTATGATTCGCCGTTTAATGGAGATATTTCAAACTGGGATACATCCAACGTAACTCATATGAAAGGTATGTTTCAGAGCTCAAAGTTTAATGGAGATATTTCTAGCTGGGATACGTCAAACGTAACTTCTATGAATTATATGTTTTCTAACTCAAAGTTTAATGGCGATATTTCAAACTGGGATACGTCCAATGTGACTACTATGAATTATATGTTTTATAACTCAAAGTTTAATGGAGACATTTCGAACTGGAATGTGAATAATGTGAACTACTGGCAAGAATTCAATACTAATTCAGAGCTACCACAGGAAAATATTCCTTTGAAATTTAGATAAGCTTAATAATTTCACTTATTAAGCTCGGCTCTTTTAATGGAAAAATTTTAATAAGGTTTAATATGAAAACTAAAATATCACTAATAGCAATCATTGCGGCGACAGCGTTAAGTCTATCAGGGACCGCTACGGCTCAAAATACAATGCGTTTTGGCGCGACTGTAGGGCCTGACCTTGCTTTAAATGCAAACGCATCCGAGAACAGCTCAGGTGAGGCTGATAAAGAGCCTAATATTTGTACGCCAGAGCAGCGCGTTGTGACACGTGCTCAATTAAATGTGCTTATCGCCAATAACGATCCGGCTATTAGTGATGTGTGTACTTCTCAAATAACAAATTTTACAGATTTATTTAGAGATAACACCGTTTTTAACCAAGATATTTCACGCTGGGTTACGTCCAATGTAACTGATATGCGGTATATGTTTTATAGTTCGCGGTTTAATGGTGATATTTCGAACTGGGATACGTCCAAAGTGACTACTATGTCAGGAATGTTTTTTCGTTCGCCGTTTAATGGTGATATTTCGAACTGGGATACTTCCAACGTAACTCAAATGGATTATATGTTTCATAGCTCAAAGTTTAATGGAGACATTTCGAACTGGGATACGTCCAATGTAACTATGATGAATTATATGTTTTTTAGTTCACCGTTTAATGGAGACATTTCGAACTGGGATACGTCCAATGTAACTATGATGAATTATATGTTTTTTAACTCAACGTTTAATGGAGACATTTCGAACTGGGATACGTCCAATGTAATTTATATGAATTATATGTTTTCTAACTCAAAGTTTAATGGAGATATTTCGAACTGGAATGTTAGCAATGTGAACCAATGGTCAGGTTTTAATAATGATTCAGAGCTATCACAGGAAAATATTCCTTTGAAGTTTAGATAAGCTTAATAGCTTACTTGTTAAGTTCGGCTCTTTTAATGGAAAAATTTTAATAAGGTTTAAAATGAAAACTAAAATATCACTAATAGCAATCGTTGCAGCGACAACGTTAAGTCTATCAGGGGCCGCTACGGCTCAAAATAAAATGCGTTTTGGCGCGACTGTAGGGCCTGACCTTACTTTGAATGCGAACGCAGCCGGGAACGGCTCTGATGAAGCTGAGCAAGAGTCTAATGTTTGTACACCAGAGCAGCGCGTTGTGACACGTGCTGAATTAGATGTGCTTATCG
Source organism: Pseudoalteromonas sp. OFAV1 (assembly GCF_021532595.1). Lineage (NCBI taxonomy): Bacteria > Pseudomonadati > Pseudomonadota > Gammaproteobacteria > Alteromonadales > Pseudoalteromonadaceae > Pseudoalteromonas > Pseudoalteromonas sp. OFAV1. The sequence goes on along the minus strand of NZ_JAKGBG010000019.1, from coordinate 20,920 downwards.
CCAATAACGATCCGGCTATTAGTGATGTGTGTACTTCTCAAATAACAGACTTTACAGATTTATTTAGAGATAACACCGTTTTTAATCAAGATATTTCACGCTGGGTTACGTCCAATGTGATTACTATGCAAGCAATGTTCCGTGACTCTAGTTTCAACGGAGATATTTCGAACTGGGATACGTCCAATGTAACTGACATGCGGTATATGTTTTTTCGCTCGACGTTTAATGGTGATATTTCAAACTGGGATACGTCCAATGTGAATACTATGACTTCTATGTTTTATAACTCAACGTTTAATGGTGATATTTCTAACTGGGATACGTCCAATGTGACTAATATGCAATCAATGTTTAATGGCTCGACGTTTAATGGTGATATTTCAAACTGGAATACGTCCAATGTCACTTATATGAATGCTATGTTTTTTCGTTCACCGTTTAATGGAGATATTTCGAACTGGGACACGTCTAAAGTGACTGCTATGATAAATATGTTTTATGGTTCGCCGTTTAATGGCGATATTTCAAACTGGGATACGTCCAATGTAATTTATATGAATTATATGTTTTATAACTCAAAGTTTAATGGAGATATTTCGAACTGGAATGTTAGCAATGTGAGCCAATGGTCAGGTTTTAATACTGATTCAGAGCTATCACAGGAAAATATTCCTTTGAAATTTAGATAAGCTTAATAATTTCACTTATTAAGCTCGGCTCTTTTAATGGAAAAATTTTAATAAGGTTTAATATGAAAACTAAAATATCACTAATAGCAATCGTTGCGGCGACAGTGTTAAGTCTATCAGAGGCCGCTATGGCTAAAAACACAATGCGTTTTGGCGCGACTGTAGGGCCTGACCTTGCTTTAAATGCAAACGCATCCGAGAACAGCTCAGGTGAGGCTGATAAAGAGCCTAATATTTGTACGCCAGAGCAGCGCGTTGTGACACGTGCTCAATTAGATGTGCTTATCGCCAATAACGATCCGGCTATTAGTGATGTGTGTACTTCTCAAATATCAGATTTTAAAGATTTATTTAGAGATAACACCGTTTTTAACCAAGATATTTCACGCTGGGTTACGTCCAATGTGACTACTATGCAATCAATGTTCCGTGACTCTAGTTTCAACGGAGATATTTCGAACTGGGATACGTCCAATGTAACTGACATGCAGTATCTGTTTTTACGCTCGACGTTTAATGGTGATATTTCAAACTGGGATACGTCCAATGTGATTTATATGACTTCTATGTTTTATAACTCGACGTTTAATGGTGATATTTCTAACTGGGATACGTCCAATGTGACTAATATGCAATCAATGTTTAAAGGCTCGCCGTTTAATGGTGATATTTCAAACTGGGACACTTCCAATGTGACTAATATGATAAATATGTTTTATGGTTCGCGGTTTGATGGTGATATTTCAAACTGGGATACGTCTAAAGTGACTGCTATGGTGAATATGTTCGCGCTTAACAACAGCTTTAGTGGCGATTTGTCAAACTGGGATACGTCCAATGTAACTAATATGGGGGCAATGTTTTATGGTTCGCGGTTTAATGGTGATATCTCGAACTGGAATGTGAACAATGTGAGCAACTGGTCAAATTTTAATACTAATTCAGATCTGATACAGGAAAATATCCCTTTAAAGTTTAGGTAAGCTTAATAATTTCACTTATTAAGCTCGGCTCTTTTAATGGAAAAATTTTAATAAGGTTTAATATGAAAACTAAAATATCACTAATAGCAATCATTGCGGCGACAACCCTAAGTCTATCAGGGACTGCTACGGCTCAAAATACAATGCGTTTTGGCGCGACTGTAGGGCCTGACCTTGCTTTGAATGCGAACGCATCCGGAAACAGCTCAGATGAAGCTGAGCAAGAGTTTAATGTTTGTACGCCAGAGCAGCGCGTTGTGACACATGCTGAATTAGATGTGCTTATCGCCAATAACGATCCGGCTATTAGTGATGTGTGTACTTCTCAAATAACAGATTTTACAGATTTATTTAGAGATAACACCGTTTTTAATCAAGATATTTCACGCTGGGTTACGTCAAATGTGACTACTATGAAAGCAATGTTTTGGGGTTCGACGTTTAATGGAGATATTTCAAACTGGGATACGTCCAATGTGAATACTATGACTTCCATGTTTTATAACTCAAAGTTTAATGGAGATATTTCAAACTGGGATACGTCAAATGTGAATGCTATGACTTCTATGTTTTCAAATTCGACGTTTAATGGTGACATTTCGAGCTGGAATACATCCAATGTATCTACTATGACGACTATGTTTTCAAATTCGACGTTTAATGGAGATATTTCACGCTGGGTCACGTCAAATGTGACACATATGTCAAATATGTTTTTTAGTTCGACGTTTAATAGTGATATCTCGAGCTGGGATACGTCCAATGTGATTAATATGACTTATATGTTTTATGGTTCGCGGTTTAATGGTGATATTTCGAACTGGGATACGTCAAATGTGACTAATATGAATTCCATGTTCCGGGACTCTAGTTTTAATGGTGATATTTCAAACTGGGATACGTCAAATGTTATTCATATGAGTTATATGTTTCATGGTTCAAAGTTTAATGGTGATATTTCGAACTGGAATGTGAACAATGTGAACCAATGGTCAGGTTTTAATACTAATTCAGAGCTTCCACAGGAAAATATCCCTTTGAAGTTTAGGTAAGCTTAATAGCTTACTAATTAAGTTTGGCTCTTTTAATAGCCAATTTAATTAAGGGTTAGTATTGAGGTATATATTTAGAAATTCAAGTTTCAGCGGAGATGAATGTTTGAAAATTCTATGTTCACAGGTGATGTATCAATATGAAACAGATCCAATTGCAGGACATTTTAAGTTGGGATGTTTATGAAGTTGCGTATTTTGGCGAATTTAGCAAATACTCGAAACTACCTAGTAACTATATACCACCAAAATTCTGGTAAATAATATTCATGCAATGGTCAACTAAATGAAGTGAGTAGGCCATTGCATGAAACTTTTACTAAGCGCTCTTATGATTCAAAAATACGAGCATACTCGTCTGGGCTATGAGCTTGTAGGATATCTTTTACTTTTACGTGAAGCTCAGAGTTATGAATGCGCTTCGTCGTCGTTTTTGAATATACCGGCTTCATCTACTCTTTGTAATTGAATTTCGCCGTCAGCGTCAAATAAGTCCTAACCTTCAGTTGCTGCCTTTTGGTCTTCAAAATTACTTAATGATATTAGTGTTCTTCCTATTTTGAGTTAAAATGTGTGATAAAAGCATGTTTTCAAAGAGCGTTTTGAAAACACTATAGACGTTTTTTTATTGAAATGTCTATAGTGTCAAAGTAGACCTGCTAATGAGTTGTTGTTATAACTTTATAAATAGCAAGGTTATAAGCCTCTATTGAAGTAATTCAAGAGATAAGTTTAAGTGGTGTTTATTTATCTAGTGAACTATTAATCATATTGGCTCTTTCGAGAAGTGCTTCGGGTTCATTTAGTACTTCAGTTACAGATGTTAGTAAACGGTGAAACATTGCAGATGAGCCTTGTCCGGTAGTCCATGTTAAGTTTAGATCACCATTAATGTAAGGGGTTAAATTAAATCCTTTTTCTGCGAAAAACTTCGATACTCTGTAATATTCTTCCTGCCCTTTTTTGATAAATGCTTTGGTTTCACCGATTTGTTTTCCAAATTCTCTAAAAATTGCTTTGATGGCCGATTGTGAAGATCTATTCATAGTATTTCTCACTTTGCTGTTGTGTATTTATGAAGTTATGAAAAGTTATTTATTATTAAAAATAAAGATAATGGGTTAAAATTACAGGTGTTTATACTTACTGTTTTGGCTGTTTTAAGTCGCTTAGAGACGTTTCATTATTAGTTAATTGATAGATAAAGCTCTTAAGTGAGTGCAGATTGCCATAAGTCCGACCTTATTATTAGTTTCTTTAACTTGTGATAAGTATAGCAGAGTGGGTTTAAAAAGCAATAGTTACTGCAATAAAAAGATAAATAAAATATTGAACAAAAATAGAAAATTTAATTAAGGTTTAATATGAAAACTAAAATATCACTAGTGACAATCATTGCGGCGACAGCGTTAAGTCTATCAGAGACCACTACAGCTAAAAACACAATGCGTTTTGGCGCGACTGTAGGGCCAGACCTTGCTTTGAATGCGAGCGCAGACGGGAACGGCTCTGATGAGATTGAGCAAGAGCCTAATGTTTGTACGCCAGAGCAGCGCGTTGTGACACGTGCTGAATTAGATGTGCTTATCGCCAATAACGATCCGGCTATTAGTAATGTGTGTACCGCTCAAATTACAGATTTTATTAAATTATTTGAGAATAACAAAACGTTCTCTCAAGATATCTCGAATTGGGATACATCTAACGTATCTGACATGAGGTATATATTTAGAAATTCAAGTTTCAACGGAGATATTTCACGATGGGATACAAAGAATGTCACACGTATGGACGGAATGTTTGAAAATTCTATGTTTATAGGTGATGTATCAACATGGAACACATCCAATGTAACTAATATGTATTCAATCTTCAGAAATACTGAATTTAAGGGTGGGCTATATTTTTACTTGTTTTCGCAAGGACGCTTAACGTATGCACTTTACCGGGTTACTCACCGCCACCATGGCTACTTATATCTAAACGCAGTTTAATGACATATGTTTTGCATTATGGTCAGAATCAAATGTTTAATTTGAACGTTTAAACTATACTGTTAATTTTATCCAGCTTCAACTGCAAAGAAGATAACTCGTTTGTTTTTACAAGAATTTCTTCTTCAAGATTGCTTTTAGCGCGGTTTATGGCATCTTCAATATTCAAAAAAACAAGCGTGTTATAAGCTTCACCTTGCTTTGTTAAATAGAACATTTCAAAGTTGCACTCAAACGGATATGTTTGATTTTCATTAGTAGAATCGCCAACAAGCTCGGTTTTAACTCTAAACAGATCATTGAGCTCGATAGCCTCAACAACTTTAAGTGTCAAAATATCATGAAAATCTGTAACGGCATAAAGGGTGTTTGGAACGACTGAAGCTAATGACATGAGTGTTCTTCCTGTTTGGAGTTAATCATAAATTAGTTGGTAAAGATAAGAGTGTATTACTTTTTGAAAATACTTAAAACAGAGAAAAAAAGTAAGCCACCAAGCACGTATGCAACAAATGCCAATAGTGTACGGGTAAGGTCATAGTCATTAAAAAACTTGTATTAGTTTGCTTTTGATAAATTTAATATTCATAAGTCCGACCTTATAGAGATTTGATTTATTTAAAACCTACACAAAGTATATCAAATAACATGCGAAAATCAATAATAAAGACAAAAAAAGATAACAAAAAGGAGTAATTGTTAGGTGCTGATGATTAAAAGACCACCAGCACCAAAATGCCTATAATTCTTCATCTCGAGTTTTAAAATTTTTGAGGGAATTCATAAGATCTTCACTCCAAACGCAACAATTAGGTTTAAGTTCACCATCCACCATCTCAGATATATTTATCATCTGAAAATCACTTATATTAACAGGCACGATTGCTTTGCCATCCAAATGGATGCTGCTAAAACTGATTTCATACTGACCAGCACCTTGATGGTGCTTGAATTCTGGCAGGATCTCTGCACCCTCAAAAAAGCTGTAGATTGCGTCTTTGATGCTCATTTTATTGATCATACATTCACGAATAAATTCAGGTTGCACCTCAAAGTCTTTACTTATCAGGCGCACAAAATCAGATACTAACCTGTAAAATGTATCAGCGCTCCAACCTGAGTCTAGTGACCAGATATTCTTGGCTTCAATGCCTCTGTCAACTTCAATCGAGATAACCTTTTCAATCGAGTTATGGTGTGATGCCATGAATTCACGAACAGTGTATGGACCTACAATTTTGTTTTGACCAGAAGCGAACCCTAGATTATCGGAAAGGGTAAAGCAATACTCATCAGAAGGATTTAAGTTTTGCGTTAGTAAGTCGTAAATTGAAATATCATTCATGAAATCTGACCTTTCTGTGGTTTATGTTATTGTTTGTTTATGGCATTAAGTATAGCAGGATAGAGAGGGATTAACAATAAATACTTACAAAAAAAGATAGAATGCAGAAAAGAGGATTGTGCCGGTCATATCGTAATATAACCACCAGCAAAATCAGCATTAGTTATGGCGTTTAATTTGTTCGATACTCAACGACTCTGTGTTGTTATTGGAGTTGTAGTATATGATGAAATCACTATTATCAGCTGCTTTAATGTCAAAACAATCGTGCTTTAGTGACACCTTTGTTTGGCAGCATGAGATGTTCGCCTCTTTTGCAGCATTCGCAACAGCATCGGCAAATTGAGCGATGCTAGCCGGGACTTTAGGTGTTTGAGAACTCAATTTTTACTTCCCCTAAAATCTGTCAAAATGTGATTCGATAAAATGAACAGAGTTAGGCTTATTATAAGCTTTAATATAAATGTCACTAAATATTTTATCAGGTTTGAGCTCGGAACCATATTGCTTCAGATGCGTTAAAGTACATCCAATAGCATCAGCAGCAGCTTGTTTTGATTTAGCTGCGACAATATATGAACCGTTTTCACCTTTATGTGATCGCACTTCGAAAATTGTAACGCCTTTAATTTTGGGGTCGAACAGATAGTTACTACTGACGCATATAGACTCTAGTTTTTGTAATTGTTCATTGGATGCAATTTGAATCAAATTAATAACAACACCATAGATAGGGCTGTTTTTACCATGGAACATCTCTAATTGTTTTTTAAATGCTTCAATAGTCTTCATGAGTTAATTCCTTTAATACTGAGTTAGGGTAGAGGCGGTAGTTCTTGCGGCAAAGCATAGGGGTGAACTAGGCAATGCCGCAAACATCCTTAATCGTCTACTGAAATTACGGTGTTAGGCGCATTGTAAGCCTGAATTTGTTGGATGGTATGCAATTCATCAACTGAAGACTTGAGTCCGTACTGACTTAGGTGATAAACAGAGCAGCCGATAAGTTCCGCCGCTTCTTTTTGAGTTTTAGTCGCAACAAGAAAATGACCGCGATTATGTTGATGTGATCTTACACGAAAGACTGAGATGCCTTTAATTTCTTTATTTGGCATGCAGTTCAACTCTACACAACGTTTTTCAATAACGTCTATTTGCTCTGGCGTAGTAGTGTCTAGTAAAACAGACAGAACCTGAAAAGTTGGGTTTTGGGCGCCAAGAACGTCCTCTAATTTAGTACGTAATTTATCAGCAATATTCATAGTCCGACCTTAAAATAGTTGTTTAGTTAAATCTGGGATTATTGTATCTGAAAAAAAGTATAAAATCAATAATTGAACAATAAAAAGATAAAATAAGTAAGGTAGCTTTGTTTGATTTTAATTGGTTAGTGCAGAATGTATGTTAATATTGGCCTTCTAAGATGAACTAAAATAAGGTTTTGTATGCGAAGTTTACTAATTGAAAAGGGTAAAGAGTTTCACGAAATAGCTGTCAAACGTGATATGAAGGTGGCAATTGAACTGTATATGTCATTAGATAGTGATCGGCAACGATGTAATTTCCTATTTATTGCTTCAACAAATGGTTTTGTAGAGTTTATTGATTATGTATTCCATTCTCTCGACCAGTTTAAAGAAGCAAAGGATTGTTTAAATGCATGTGGTCAATTCGTCTCAAACGAAAAGCATGCGATATTACTTTATGAAAGGACTAAAGACTTTTCAGGCGAATTTGATGGATATCTTCTAGATGTCGCAACTTCGACTTTTTACAATGATGACTTAATGCTTTTAAAAGCGGTACTTGAGGCAGGTTATACCGAGAAAGGAAATTATGCTTACGGTGAAGATGAGTCCTTAACGCTGTTGGAGTTAGCTTCAATTAAAGAGGCGAACAAGTGTACTGCATTTTTAATTGAGCATGGTTATGTTGCTCATAAGCCAGAAAATATGCCAATTCAATGTTGGGCATACCCATGGCCGGTAAATATTTTAGAAGATTACTCACAGTATCAATATATTTTTGAAGATGTTTCTAAAGAATTCTTAGATATCCACAGAATCAGTGATGATGAAAGAAAGAAAATTGTTCGTCATTTAGTATGCTGGTTAAACGAGCACTGCGAGTCTGTAGATGCGTTGAAGGCTGGTTTGACTTTTGCTGCGGTAATGGCATTAAAAATGATACATAAGGGCGCATCATGCTCTGTGTTGGACGACATCAAGTGTAGTATTGGTGATTCGAGCAGAATGAAGCATTTGTTAGATGATTTAAAGTTTAATGGAGGTCTAAATCTATCTAACGATATTTTGTTGTTAGTTTTTTTGGCTGATTTTGAGTTAGAAAATGAGCGTGATGCTTACGAGTTGCTAAAAGCATTTAAGAAAAACAACTTGATTTTCACTGCAAGTTTGGCAAGTGTTTTATCTTCAAAGAGTAAGGATTTTTTACTTCAAGAAATGTATGATGGTTGGACTGACACACTACCAGATCTTGATGACATATTTGACGACTAGTAACAGGGTGGTTCTACTTGCGCTTAATGGCCGTTAACGGTGGCTATTAAGCGATTTCATAGGGAATAGATCAAGTTACGACATTAGACTTTACTTATAGGCATGCCTATATTATACTTAGATTCAAGTTAAAAAATAATAAGGCGTTTATCATGGTAACGGAATTTACAGATTTAGAAAAACTCGTATTCAACACGCTTGTTGATCATTGCATGGATGATGTAGAAGCGGATATTGATGACTTATCTTTAAAAACGCGCTTAACTGTCAGCACAGTGAAAGGCGTTATTGGCTCTCTAGTGAAAAAGGGAGTTGTTCATGTGGACAGTGAAAAGCGTGACTTTAAAACCTTTAAGACAATCAATCCTATCATTGATGGAAAAACTCTCTCGTTTGGTGGTGATCAGTACGACCAAGAAGAGATAGATGCTTACAAGCTTTAAATTTTAAGAATAATGGGCGCCAATGGCGCTCATTTTGAATACAGAGTTATAAACAAGTATTTTCCCCTGCATCAGCACAAAAGCGTCTCAGAAAGCAATTGAAGGCCATTCAATGGATGAGGCATCTTTAACAACACACCCGGCATCACTCCACACTTAGTGCCATCAAAGAATACCGCCAAGCATCCTAATCAAACGACCATAAAACCAGCAGTATTAACAGCTGAAACACCTATAGTAGATTTTTTTGTCTTGAAAAGGGTCGAACCTTAACACGCTTACCAGAGCCTATAAGTGCGCGTAAACGTGTTCTTAGATACTTATGCGCTAAAGGGGGCAGTGAGAAATCTAATGAGCTAGTGGAAGCTACAGTCGCACGATTTCAACTAGCTCGGCACGTAATTTAACTAAGCCATTAAGCTTTGCCATAGCAATTTTGCCTTCGCCAAGCTTTGCAGTGTTATGCATACAGCTGTCAATGTTTTGGATGATTGATTTATTAATAAAATCACGCAAGACTGAGTGAGTAGTGTTTTCAAACTCAGCACATGTAAAGTAATCAGGAGAAAGAGCTAAGCAATCCATTTGTGCTTCGAAAGATACTAGTTGAAGATAGTTAGCTTCTGTATCGCTACGGCCAGCACTGTAATGAGATGAAAGCTTAGTAAGCAAAGAAGATCGAGTAGCCTTTTCACCTTCATAAATGCGAGTAGCAATAGCTTGTAAGTTTTCTTTAATTGAAGTCATAAACCAGCCTTTATCTATTTGTTTTACTGAGAATATTGTTACATAAAAACGGTATATAAACAACAAATAAAGATAGATATTGCCGCGCATGTGGCGGATAACTTTGTGTTTGCGGTGATAAGATTTAGTTTCGAACTTTAAGCCGCGCATGTGGCGGATAACGGCAAAGCCCGTGAGTCTGACAACATTCTCGTACTTTAAGCCGCGCATGTGGCGGATAGCTGACTCGTTGAACGATTCGAAAAAATCCGGCTACTTTAAGCCGCGCATGTGGCGGATAACAAAATCTGTAAATGCAATAGCTGATATGTTGAACTTTAAGCCGCACATGTGGCGGATAACTGATACTTTTTGTTCCACATTTGCATTTTTGTACTTTAAGCCGCGCATGTGGCGGATAACTTTCATCAGTTAAAACATTTATAAATTGCTTCACTTTAAGCCGCGCATGTGGCGGATAGCCTAGCATCTTAGTAAGTGGCAAGGCAGGCATTACTTTAAGCCGCGCATGTGGCGGATAGCTTGATTTTCAGTCAGCAATTTTTGAAGTGGTAACTTTAAGCCGCGCATGTGGCGGATAGCTGAGAAGTAACAGAATCCTCAGTGTGATCGTTACTTTAAGCCGCGCATGTGGCGGATAACCAAAACTCATTTGAATACTCCGTGGCTGGGAAACTTTAAGCCGCGCATGTGGCGGATAACCATTCCAGATGCTCGTTAAATTTTTTAACCGTACTTTAAGCCGCGCATGTGGCGGATAACATTTTTTGATGGTCGATTATGACGTTAAGAACACTTTAAGCCGCGCATGTGGCGGATAACTGATAAATCACGCAGGGAGTATCTGAAATGGCACTTTAAGCCGCGCATGTGGCGGATAACGCACCTGCTTGGTGCCCAACGTGGCAATGCTTACTTTAAGCCGCGCATGTGGCGGATAACTTCATATCATAACAACGTTATGACAACACCGTACTTTAAGCCGCACATGTGGCGGATAACTCTAGCTTCACTGACTCGTTGTGTATAGTTTTACTTTAAGCCGCACATGTGGCGGATAACTTTCATAAAAATGCCTGCGTTTTTATAGGTGTACTTTAAGCCGCACATGTGGCGGATAACTCGCTTATACGCTTGCGTATGTCGTTTATATCACTTTAAGCCGCACATGTGGCGGATAACTTTTCAGTTCGTTCAACCTTTCGTGTTCCTCTACTTTAAGCCGCACATGTGGCGGATAACTAGTAATAAAAGGCACTATATTCAAGTATTTCAAGTACTTGAATTGAAATATACAATAAAGGCATATTTTTAAAGAGCGGTATATATACGATAGAGATTTTTTTATGAAATGTCTATCGTATATGACCAATGCTGTTAATCTCTAATTAGCTTTAGGTATATAAAACAGCCCTAACCGCTTAAAGTTTGATAAAGTATTGTCTTGTTCTCCATCAGCGAATTGTTCAGACAGTTCTTTTAGAGTGTTAATGATGACATTTCCATATTTTAATGGCTGAACTTCTTTGATAGCTTTATGTTGTTTGCCATTACTTTTATTGCCGACATAAATGGTATCAAGAACTAATGAAGAAGGGCCACCTAGCTTATCTGTTTTAATCTCTACAGTGTAAACTGTGGGGCGCTGTTCTTTGTTGTGAAGGGTAAGCACTAGACCGCCATTAGTAAGACTACCTAACTGTACAGACTGACTCAGGGATAACTTTTCTTTTGCTTGCTTGATCAGAATGTTACTAACCTCACAAACAGTTGAGCTGATGTGAGAAAGAGAAGAAAATACATTATCCATTGTTAGATAGCCTTATTGTTTTGTTATGGTCTTATTATGGCATTTTAAGTCATATAAAACAATAATTATTACAAAAAAAGATAAACTAAAACTGCAAAGTTATCTTTAATAAAGAGTCTAATTCATCTAAATCTTCAAATGTCACTGTTCGGGTGCCAAGTCCACCACTATAGAACAGCTGATACGTATATAAATCAATTAGCGTAATGCTAAGCTCATCAATAAAATCATCACTCAGCATTTTCTCAGTTTCAAGGAGCTTTTCCAGAATGGCCTGTGCTTTATCCGCAATAGGTGAAATGGTCGTTTTATTGTTACTGTTAAAATAGCCAATATCAACGCTACAGATGTCATTGTTAGTATCTTCGATGTATATTACTTTGTCAGCGGTAGAACTAACAAATATAGGGCTTGTAATATTATGTTTAGATTGAAGTGATTGCTTTAATTCTGCGCTTAAGTTTTTCATGTCCTGACCTTGTATTTGATGTTGTAATGGGGCTGTGGGCTAATTGGAATTAACCCACACAATCAAACTGATTAAGTTTGGATAAGGTTGTTTAGCGTACCTACACACATTTTCTGACTGAGGCTATCTGCGTCAAGAATTGCAGCCAGCGCTTTCTCGACTTCTGTGGGGTAAAAATTAGTCTTACCACCATCCTTTTTGATGAATTCGCGATATTCTTTATCTATAAGCCAATAAGGAACATTAAGTTCACTAACTTTGAAAGATAATTCGCTACATTCGTTGGTAATAGTTACACTTTTTTTAGTTACCTCAGAAACAACTTGGTCATTGCCGATTTTTAGGCCTTTACGTGCCAAAAGGGTAGCGCCAGTAGTACGATTATCTAAGCCAAGAATATTGATATACATAATACTTCCTTTCTGTAGTTGACATGATTATTCTACCAAAAAAAGATAGTTGAGTAAAGATTTAAAACTGTTTCTTAAATAAAAAATGTCTATAAAAAGCTCAGCTAGAGGGCAAGATGCAAATTGTTGGATTGAAGGTAGAGTGCAGTGAAAGCTTAAATAGTTCATTACCGGGATAATGTGTAATTAACCCGGTAAATTGATAGAGATTACGCAGAAGGCTCTTTTTCTGTTTTTTCGCTAATGTGAAGGTTAATTTTTATCGAGGCAAACAGAGTCCCCGCAATCAATACTAACTTGAGTAGATTGAATACAAAGAATGCTTTATCGAAAGTGTTGGCTTTAATGTGTTCGTAAATATCTGCGATAAATGCTGTTGCACAAATAGCGAATACGAGGCGAATAATGAAGTCTAAGGTTTTTAAAAGTTTCATTTGCATGCTTTCTTATTGTTGTGATTAAAAGGGGCTTACAGCCCCACAAAGAGTGCTTCTAGTTTTATGAATCGATAAAGCGACTAAGGGTGGCATTCTCTTGAATAGCTTTAGAAGTGAGTTTTAGTTCTTCCATGCAGATTTCTATCTCAGTCTGAGTTGCTTGTTTAGGCCATTTTATTGAATTGTTTAGAATGTCATTAAAAGTGAACCCATCGCTATAGCTTGATTTACCACCAACATCGGCACCAGCTTTAAAATAGATAGGTAGTTGATTATCATCCCCTAGTGCATCAGGATTAAATGTAATAGTGATGAATATAAAGATACGTATGTTATGTTCCCCAATTAAAGATGCCCCGAAAATAGCTTCAAGGCGGGAATCCCCTAAAATATCTTCTATCTCGAGAAAGGGGGATTTAATAAGCACTTCATTTGCTGCACTTTTAAATTGCTCAGCTGTCAAAGTAGAACTAGCATTCTCAAAAAGACTAGGGATAAGATGTTCGTTTTGTAGTCTAAATTGATTCTTAATAAAAGTGCGAACAGTACTGTCTCTTACGTTTGAGCCAAGGAGGGTTTCAAGCGCTTCTTTTGTTTGATTGTGGAACTGTGTTTTATTTAAATTATTAATGATTGTCATTGTAATTCCTTAGTGGCTTATTAAAGTAAGTTCATCTCGTTCCAAACAAGCCATGATACATTACAATGGTTTGAATTGGTTTCAAAAAAGGTATTGCCGCAAGAGTTATCGTACTCTTTGAGATGAGACAGGGACCGCTCCCCTCAGGCAATTAATCGATGCGTTTAAATCGTTAACCAGCTGATAATTTATTATTGCACTACAGGAATAGAATATCAATAATTATTTTGAAATAAAAAGATAAATAGCTCATGCATCAAAATTAAAACATGATTTATCTATGATTGTCTTAAAAAGTACCGATGAATGGTTATAATGTGAATTAAAATGCTGACAAAATTCATTAATGCTACAGGCCAAGAACCTGTGAGAATGCCATCTATAATCCAGCAGAAACACGTAAAAATGAAACCGACTCTCATCGCTAGCCCTCGAAGTCGAAAAGATACAAATGTTGCACCCATGGACGCTAAAATAGAGAATAATTGATTCCAATTTTCTAAGAAAAAGAGCCCCTGTAACAATGACATTGCTAGAAATACATACATCACAAGAGGGGGTGGAGACTCTTTAGCTATCCAAAGTCGAAGTGCTACAAACCCCATCGAAATTGCTGATATCACGCTTCCTAGTAATAAAAAGTGAGGGACAAAGACTATAGCACTTAAAATAGTGTAATTTAGTAGAGCCTTATCGTCTTTTAAGGATATTGCATAAAACCCTATGGTCATTGCCAATATGCCAATACTTTGAGCTAAAAAAACATCGTTTAACATAATTATTTTTTAATTATTTTTTAGACAATTATAGGCAAATTTAGTGTCGATTTATAGGTATGAGCATGTTATATGATAAGAGTTACTTCACAAAAAAGATAAAAAAAGACTAGCATTGGTTAACATGGTAGGGTATATTAGTAGGTAACAAACATAAGGAAGATATAATGTCTAAATCAATTCTTGCCCGTATTAAACCATCATTCGTTAACTATCCACTAGTGACATCTGAAGTTGCCTTAGCTCTCAGTAAAGGTCTGTTAAACAATACGCTGTCGTTTGGTATTGAGCCTGTAAAAAATGATGATTTACTACAACGCTTTGCCCTTACATCCAATGGCATGCTCATCGCGGAAGAACAAACTTATTCCGCAGCGGCTCAGATTATTATTGAATTAGCAAATAATGTCGATTACTCCGTACTTGAAGTCGTTGAAGAACATGACTCAGAAATTGACGTTAAAGGTAAATCGGATTTTTATGTTTTAAGTATGCAGTACGCAGAAAATGACAATGTGATTGGCTTTATTATTAAAGACTGCAATTACAAGCCTGTGGCATCTCTGGAGATTGAAGATTGGGATCCAAATAATGGCAAATTACTACTAAGTGAATTTAAAAAGTCTCTTTTAGCAGAATTTGAGTTAAGTGCAGATCAAACATTTTCATTCTTTTCAGAACGTAATGTGAAGATCGGGATTAATATTGATCATGATTGCCAGTCTCTAACATTACTAGTAGATGATAAGCAATTTTATACAATGGGCCATGATGAAATTGATGAAAAGTTTTTGTTGCTTTTAAAAGCGATTGAAACAGAGTTATAGAGGTACAAAGAATGGCCATTACAACTACTTAGTAATGGCCAGCATAATATACCTTAAATTTATTGAATTGCTTGAAATAGCTAAGTAAGCTAGTAATTAATTAAATTACGGTTAATTATTATGGCAATAAAATTTCACTCTCATTTGTTAGATACAACTGAACGTATCGTATTCTTTGATATAGATTCAACACTTACATCCGCAGTAGACCATCATATACTAAACTACCAACCGGCTTATAGAGCTTCTAAACAAGCAGTGTATGATCGCCATCAATGGAAAACTATCAAGTTTGGTGATTATATAGAGCTTAGTAGCTCTTGTTTGGCCTTGTTTGCCAACTTCTTAGCCCAAACGGGAGCAAGAGCCGTGTGTGTTTCGTCGTGGAATTGTGTCCGTCACGATGGCATATATTTGCAAGAGTTGCAGCAAGCATTTGAAACTATCTCTGAGTTTCCGAAAGATTGGTTACTAGGTTTTTCTGGAGTTGGTGGCGGGGACCGTTGGAAATGGTCGATCACCCCTTTTCTGCTGGAGACAGGATTTAAGGGCGATTTAATTGCTATTGATGACAAAGCATGCGATTACAGTAATCAAAATATCGCTATTAAAGTCGATAGCTTGATAGGCTTTAGTTATCGAGAATATGAAAAAGGTCTATCCCGGTTCGGTATTGATGAGGGTCTAGTTTATCAAAATGAATAACAGGGTAGAGGAATTTACTTAAATTCATAAAACAAAACTCGCTAGATGCGAGTTTTGTTGGTAATAACGCTAATCTATGAAAGAAGGTGCTTCAATAGGTTCTTCATCACCGGAAAAGTCATACTCAATCCATTTATCATCTGGGACGTCGGGATAAGTCGCCTTCCCATTTTGAAGACAGCCAAATACCTCGAAGCTCATCATGGTGTCAGGAAATACATCATCAGCTGGTTGAAAACCAACATGATGTTTCCCTGCACGATATAGAGAATCATAATCACTCTGTAGCTCAAATTGTGTTTTACTATTCATTCCTATCCCTTATCTAATTAATTAGTCGTCACGGTCTGCTACAACATCTTTCAGTTCAGAAAATGCATTAAGGAACTGAGAAGTAGCATTTTTCAATGTATTAATTTCTACTTGTTGTGCAACAAATACTGTGTGGGCAAAGCTAATAAGTTCTTCTTCAGTATCTGACATTGTTTTAAGATGTTTACCATTCATTCCTGTATTGGTGTCATCTAAATCAATTTTGAAACGACGTTTGATTAGGCGTTTCAACTTTTCAGGGTATGCTTGCATGTCCTGAATTTGAGTCTTGCATAGTGCCATGAGAAATAACCTTATTGTTTAGTTTATACTTGATATTATACACGCCCATAAGTGTATAATCAAACATTACTTTTTATCAGCTTTAATTAAATCAAGCATTTCATTGCCAGCTGTAGTTGCACTGGCAAATGACAAATAGATGTCTTTCCAAAATAGTAAGTAAACGCGCTTCTGTAGCTGCCAGCAGCAGGGATCGCCTTTTGTATATGTGTAAATGATACGATATTTTGGCCACTTAAATAATGTCATTAGAATAAATCCGTGCGTTTGTGAAATATGCATATTGTTTCATAAAAAAGATAGAGGAAAAAGGTGGTTTTAATGGCAATGGGCAGAAATTTAACAAAAAGAGGATATGTTATTAAGGGAGTTTGCCTACAGAAAGTCAGTTAAACTCACTCTCTATAGGCCAGCCATTACAAAAGAGTAATAGGACAGGTCATTGTTACCAAGCCATGGGCTAACCCTGTTAGGGCAACGGGGTGCGACAATTAAAATTGCCCCTGTAACCACCCTTAGTTGTATATTCCCACAGAGAAGCTGTTATAGCAACTCTATGGGGTGTATATACCTAGTAAATAGAAGTGGACAAGGTTTAAGTTATAATTCCTCAGTCACAGTAGTATACCAGTCACTTTCACGGAGCGGCCATTGCCACTCGTCAAGATCAACAATACCATCTTCTATTTTCACTTTGGCAACAAATGGAGCAACCGTGTTTGCATCAAATGTCTCTACGAACGAGCCTAGCTCCATTCTGCTTAATTGTTTTTATCTGATTCTGTAGGTAGTTTTTTTAATATCATTAATGCCATTTTTTTATTCCCATGTAGTTAAAAACGAATTGTAGGGCATATCAGAAGATCTAAATACCATATCCCCAAAACGACTAGCCAGTGCTTGGAAATGGCTTATAGTGGAATCGTCAGCGTCAAACTCTAGCCCTATAAATCTTTGCTGATAAGTGTCTTTAGGTTTGTCCAGTTCACGCTGAAGCGCTTCAGTCGATTTTACTGAAATTAAAATTTGAGAAATATAACTAACCGCACAAGTGTATTTTCGTCCCAAGCGCCCCAGTTCGATAATATCAGCCCCCGCCATCTGGGTAGTCTAACTGAATGCCTTTATGCTCTCCGCTTTTAATTGCTTTTACAGCTTCGTCTTTTGACGGTACTTTCAAAAATAATTGCGGCATTTTCTACTCCTCGGTGGTAACAAGTACATCTAACTAGTCACCTTCTGGCGTGTTTGGTTCAGCGTCCCATAAGGCTTCAACTCTGGCAAGAGCTTGCTAGAAGTATGGCCATTAAATTTATTTATTTTACGATAGCATTAATGTCTTCCAATAAGCTTTGCAGCTTACTCGCATGATCATTAAGAAGCGATTTAGCTCTTTCTTTAAAGTCTTCAAATAGCTTATCAACCTGTTCTTGGTCACAGTAACCGTGTAGTGTTACCTTAGGGAAAGTTGTTGCTGAATAAGCGAAAAGTGTAGTTTCATTGAGAACTAATTGCGGATTAAGTTCAAAAATACGTTCTGAGTTGGTACTTGAACCGTGAATGATAATGTCGCAACCCGAAGCAGGGGCTTGACCGTTGCCCGGTGTATAAATGCTGACAACAGACGCTGTTTTAACGAATTCACCATTTTGAATTGAAAAGTCAAACTGCGTAATTTTTTTTCCGTATAAATCTTGTTTTTTTAACATGGCTTAATCCTTACTCAAGTTGATAAAAGAATTATACTTCAATACAAAACAATTGTACACAAAAAAGATAAAATAAAAGGCAATTAAATGCCTTTTATTCGATTAGAGGTTTTAAGGTATCTAAGAAAAAGAAAGGCTCTGCCAGTTTCCATAAAGCCAGAAAGAAAGTCGCTCGTATTCAAGCGAAAATCACTGATTGTCCCCGCGACTTTACCCACAAACTGACTTCGCGACCATTAAAGAAAACCAATTGATTAGCTGTGAAAGTCTGAGCGTTAAAAACATGATCAAGAATCGGTACGGACGCACACTTGTTCAGATTGAGTACAACTGTCAGCAAAGAGTCACTGTATTCACCCCATCATGAAAGTCTGTAATATACTGTATCAGGTTGATCACTTTGCATCATACTTGTTAATTGCCTCGATAAAACTCTATAATTTTGACATGGTCACGTTGCGGCAAAGAGTGTGCTAATGTTAGCAATAGAAAGGCCTACACCGCGATTACAAAATGAACATAAATTTGAACAGGGAACATCTGTGGAAATTTCAAATGTCGAAATGGGGATTGATTACAAAAAGCTTAATATCAGCTTAGATCAGTCTATGTTAAAAGACTCAGTCTATATTGGCCGCGCAAGTGGGCGATCAATGGAAGGAGTGGGGATTTTTGATGGTGACTTGCTAATTATAGATAGGGCGCTTGATGTACAGCATAATGATGTTATTGTGGCTTATTACAATGGCCTGTTTGTGTGCAAGATAGCCGACATGATAAATAATCAGCTGTTATCAGCAAATGAAGAATATGAGCCTGTAAAACTGACTGAATTCGATAACTACAATGTTGAAGGTGTGGTAAAGAGCTCTATTAGGCTATTTAGGGTCCCTGTAGAGCTCAGATAGCACTTAAAAGTAAGGATTACGATTCTGCACAATCAGTGTGAACCAGAACTTTAAAATCATCAGCGACTTTAATGCTGGCGTCTTGATTGTGGTAAATGGGTTCATCACATAGAGGGCACGGTGTGACCTTCTCAGGTTCTATACTGATTTCATCAGGCATAGGCTCTGTTCGTATTGAACAGCCCCACGAGGATTCAAATTTCTCATTCCAACTAGACATCTGAGTTTCTCTTGTTAGTAAGGCAAAAAGCGTTCTAAATAACCTAATGCGTATGTTTGATTCAATGAAACAGTATGTTCATCGTCATTCATATTAATTAAACATGGGTAATCGTGCCAGTCTTCACCTTCGCTTTCAATTTCACCGAAGGCAATCGTATTTAGTGAAAGCACGATTGTTCGCAATTTAATGATATCAATGGCAACCAATTCATTGTCCATGACGTCAGCATCAATATGTAATAATGGCGCAAGTGTATTGTAAGTATCAGTATGTTGAAGGCCACAAGCGTGTGTGAAGCTTTCTAAAGGCTGATTTCCAGACTTAGCTAGAATCGCGTTAATGAAGCTTAAAATGCGACTTTTATAAGGTTTGATAAAATCGTCACCAAATCCAGTTTCTAAGCTTGAAATAAAATTATTTACACCATCTCTTAATAGGGCACCAAAGCGCTCGTTATCAATGCATACAAGCTGGCCATTGATGTAATAATGAGGGTTATCTTCCAAGACTAAGCTCGTTACGTTATCTACCAGAAATGAACCATAAGCCGCCTCAACTACTTCACCTACAGGCGGAACATCACTCTTACGATACTTTGTTTCTTGAACGTAACCACTGCTTAGTTTTGTTAAAATATGCATCAGATAACCTCTTTGTTAATATGGGAATATTATCGCACAAAAAAGATAAAGAAGCAATCAAAAAAAGCTTAGTTAGCTTACATTTAACTAACTAAGCTTAACTGTTAAAAGTAACTAAAAGAGAAGCATGCAGTACTTAAAGTGTTGTTAAATTTTTCTGGATTAACAATAAACTCGTAGCCACTGTGTCCATTGCCAGTTAATACACAGTATTTTCCTACGCAACTAGTGTATAGCTCGCTAGGAGAGGGTATTCTAGTGTTGAGGATTTTCGCGATATTCCCTTTAAGTAAATCATAATTAAGATCGCCAACTTTGAGGCTCTTTGGGGCCATAAACAAGTCTGATTTGGCGGTAACGTGATAGAAGAAAGGTGAAGTGTTATCTTTGAATTCAAAGATACCATCTTTTTCTTTTACGAATGCAACATCATCTTCTTTAACGCTTAAATAGCCACTTAATGCTTTACGAATGTCTGTGATTTCTTCAACCAACTCACAGACCTTTTTGTCTGTAAGTGTAAGGTGATAAACGCCTTGTGATTGTGCGTGTTGGATCAGTTCTGTCAAGTATTTAGGACTGCGCTTGATTGTTACATTGTAAGTGATCAGTTGGCTTGTATAGTAAAGCTTCCACAAGTTCTCTAATTCAGTCAAAGTACCTGCGTTCAGGCCTTCAGGCAGCTTTTCAGGGTCGATATTACAAACGCTAACGTCTTTCCCTTCATGACGAATAGATACAGCGCCAGATTCGATATACTGAGCGATACGACTAACAGTGTCCTCACCTTTCAAAAAACTAACAAAACCGCCAACGCAAGGTTCGATGCTATCCACTTTATTGAATGTTTTGAACAAATGTTCGCCACATTCTCGCCTGCTTTAGCTGCGAGTCAAGGCGAACGGTCTTGACTTTAATGAAGTAGGAATTATTATGTACTGTATATGCATACAGTTAAATAGAGGGCGATTTGTT
>NZ_JAKGBG010000018.1:0-87458 GCF_021532595.1 Pseudoalteromonas sp. OFAV1 | reverse complement strand
AGAAGAAGAAATTTATAACATCAGTTACTGGAAAAAGCAGGAGTATTGAATTATTGATTGAAAAAGATCAGTTACCTGAATTTAAGTAGGGGCAACTGATCAAAATATATGTGAAAGAGTACTAGGTATTCCTGGTTGGATAGCTGCTCTCAATGATGCCAGAAGCAACGTAGCAACAATTACCCCGAGCAATATAAACCTTGAAAAGTATCACACCATTTATTTAGGCTCGCCTATTTGGCTTTATAGCCCTGCCCCACCGATTTGGCAGTTTGCAAAAAATAATGACTTTTCAGGTAAAAATGTGATTTTATTTAATACCTTTAATAGTAAGTTCGAACAGCATTTTATTGATGATTTTGAAAAGCTGGTTCGGGCAAATGGCGCAAAAACGTTTTCTCACAGGTACGTGAATCGTGGCCGTATGGGCTCTCAAATTAGTAGCCAAGATATGCTTGATAAATTTGACAGCCAAGATAACTAACCGTGAGTTTTAAACATGATAGACACCAACCATCAAGAGATTGCTAAGCCACTTGCGCAAAAGATTATGTTATTCGCTAATAAAGCGGGTGATATTACCTCTCATACACCAGAGCTCACATTGCACATTCGTAATGCACCAACCGACCCCTTGCATTGTATTTACACATTAAGCCTTGCGGTGGTGCTGCAAGGTGCAAAAATGCTTTCAGTTGAAAACAGTGTACTGCCCTGCTCTGGTGGACAAACCATGTTAACCACTTTCGACTTACCTGTAGTATCCCATGTGACCGAAGCGACACGCCACCAGCCATTTGTTGCCATGGTGCTAAAACTTGATTACAACTTAATTTTGCAAACAGCCGCAGAACTTAAACTGCCAAAGCAATCACGCAACGAAACGTTTGAGCCCATTTCTATTCATAATATCGATGCAGGACTCACTGATGCACTCACTCGATTATTTGAGCTTGAATATAATCCCGCACTTCGCGACGGCTTACAGCCATTACTCATGAAAGAAATTGTTATTCGCCTTTTACAGGGGCCTCATGGACCTCACCTTAGAAAACTGGCATCAGAGGGGTCACCAAGTAGTCATATCGTTAGAGTTGTGAGCTGGCTTAAAACCAACTTTATGCGCCCAGTGCAAATTGACGAGTTAGCAAAACAAGCGCATATGAGCTCATCAACATTTCGCCAACACTTTAAAACCATTACTGGCACCAGCCCATTGCAGTATTTAAAAACCTTACGCCTGCAAGAAGCTCGCGATCAAATGCTGATCAATGGTCTTGATGCTGGTCAAGCAAGTGGTGTGGTCGGTTACGAAAGCCCTTCTCAATTTAGTCGCGAGTACAGCCGTTTATTTGGCCTGCCTCCGCAAAAAGATATACAAAGGTTAAGACAACAACAGGTATAAGAAGTAAATGCGCTAAGTATGACTTAGCGCATCTTCTATTAAGCTTTATTGAAAGGATTACGAGTATCTTGGTTAGCATCAAGATTGCGCATCAAAATTGCGTGATCTAAATCGATATCTTCTGGCAGAGGAATTTTAACAATATGGCCTGAGCCTTTTGCATCGCTAATGGCTTCGCCTTTTTTGTTTTCCATAAAATCTAGCTTGAAGTTGATATTCCCTTTTGGCGTCATAAGCTCGAGTGAGTGACCAGTACAGAATTTATTTTTTACATCAATTTCAACTAAGCCATTATCGTTACGGCCTAATACCTCACCCACAAACTGCTGTTTATCTGATACCGAATGACCGTACTCATAGTTTTGATAGTCTTGATGCGCATGGCGCTTTAAAAACCCTTCGGTATAACCACGGTGTGCTAAGTTTTCGAGAGTTTTAAATAAGTTTGCATCAAATGGACGACCAGCAACCGCATCATCTATGGCTTTACGATATACTTGCGCAGTACGAGCAACATAGTAGAAAGACTTAGTTCGGCCTTCAATTTTTAAACTATGCACGCCCATTTTTGTAAGCTGATCAACATATTGAACTGCACGTAAGTCTTTAGAGTTCATAATGTAAGTACCATGCTCGTCTTCAAAAGCAGGCATGTACTCGCCAGGACGGCCTTGCTCTTCAAGCATAAATACTTCGTTACTTGGTGCACCATCACCAAGTGTTGGGATCACCGCTTTAGGGTCGATTTTATGCACCATTTCGCCGGTTTCATTTTCGGTGCCGGGTTTCACATCGTAATTCCAACGACATGCATTAGTGCAAGTGCCTTGGTTTGGATCGCGTTTATTAATGTAACCTGATAACAAACAACGGCCAGAGTACGCCATACATAGTGCACCGTGAACAAACACTTCAAGTTCTGTATTTGGGCATAGTTCACGAATTTCAGCGATTTCTTCAAGCGATAATTCACGCGATAAAATAACTCGCTCAATACCCTGCTGAGCCCAAAAGTTCACCGTGGCATAGTTGACTGCATTCGCTTGCACAGATAAGTGAATCGGCATATCTGGCCATTTTTCACGCACCAACATGATAAGCCCAGGATCAGACATGATCAGTGCATCAGGCTGCATCGCAATGACTGGCTCAATATCGCGTAGGTACGATTTAACTTTGGCATTGTGAGGAGCAATGTTCGACACCACATACAATTTTTTATTTTGCGCGTGCGCTTCGTTAATACCGATTTGCAGGTTATCTAGGTCAAACTCATTGTTTCGAACACGAAGACTATAACGAGGTTGCCCAGCGTAAACAGCATCTGCACCATAGGCAAAGGCATAACGCATATTCTTTAAACTACCTGCAGGTGATAACAACTCAGGCGTAAAAGGACGAGGGGTCAAAATAGGTGACGACATGAAAGCTCCATACATCGAACCGAGTACAAGTCGGTTGCATGAATTAATACGATAATGAAGCGCGGGAGTATAATAATCTGCCCAGTAATTTTATTGATCTAGATCATGATTCAATAAAACTCAGCAGCACGGTTATACCAATACGCTTAATTAAGGGATCTCTTTTGAGGCAATAAAACCTTGTTAGCGACAGGTTTGATGCTTCAAAATGTTTAAGTATTATTGCGAATTGGTATCACATAGCATGCATATGTATAAATGATGTCTAAAGCAAAAAGTGACCGTAAGATGGTCACCTTTATAGCAAAGTCGACTGACGAGCTATTCTCATTAAAGTTATCGCCTTAAACTCCTGATAAACGCTCTCTGCGCTTTTTCCAAAGTAAAAACTGATAGCCAAGTAAACCGTCAGCTTGCATATTAATACGCCCCCCTGCGGCTTTTTCAATTTTCAACTCAGCGGGCTTGCCTGCTTGCTGAAACTCAAATAGATAAAAGCGCGTAGTTTGTTTATTTAAGTGAATAGCGAGCTGTTGCCGAGAGTCATTATAAAAGCTTATTAGGCTATTATTCTCAAATTGATACCTAACATTTTTATTTGTCGCTATTAACTTAGTCATAAGTTTGGCGAAGCTGTCATTCCAATTTGCTGACTTTTTCGCATATTCTATCGATGCTGGCGCATCTAATTCCCATACAGTCATTAATTCGCTGGGAAATTCACTTTTATCTTGGTAGTTATCTGTTGTTGGGTTTGATTGTGCCCATCCATTAAAAGAAGTAAAGCTTAACAACAAGGCGGCAGCATAGAGTGGGATTCTTTTAAACATTGAAAACTCTTTGATACTGTAAAAATTAAAATAAAGACCCACTTTTCAGTGGGTCTTATGCGCTTAACAAAATAAACGATTAGTCATCTAAGTGCGCGCAGCGACCAAATTCAGCACCTAGTTTAACTGCCTCAACCACTTGCTTAGGGAAGCTAAGCTCACGGTCGCGGCCGTTATCACATACAAATGCTTTATTGGCATCAATTTCGATTGACAGTGTTAATCCAGCCACACCAGCCATAATCTCAGAGCCATTCGCACTTAAACCAAACATGTTATCGGTTAAGATACCTTTTGCTTCGGTTACGCCTTGTTTACCAAAGAACTCTTCTGTTGACATCCAACCAATACCTTTAAGGTAAATAGCGCCAACAAAACCGCCCGCTAATGGGCTACCAGCACGACCCGTAATTACTGACAAGTCGTCGTTTGCATCAAGTACCATGACTGAAGGTAAGCCAAAACCTAATTCAACTAACTCTTCATGGCTGTAGCCTAGGTCACAGTAATTAGTCCAAAAGCTTACCGCTGGAATGTTGTCACACCAACGCAGGCTACCAATTTGCTCTGTGGTATTTGATACTGTGTCCCAAACTTTAACGCCAACAGCACGACGGTTTTCAATTGCACCAAACGCAACATAGCGACCATCAACAGAAATAACTGAGTTATCAATCGCACCAAACTCGGTATGAGTATCAACAAGTTCACCATTTACCCAAGCAATTTGGGTAAAGCCATTTGTAGAACCTGTAATAGTCTTACCATTGCCTGATATACGGTCAGCTCGAGCCCATGCTGTACGACGGATCTCGGTATCACCATCTACTAGAGCGATTTCTTTACCTGAACCATACGAACGGTCAACCATCTTAGTACCTGGTAACAGTGTTGCCTTACCTGTTTTAACATCCCATACTGTTGGCATACCGACAGAACGAGCGCCTTCACCTTCTGCACAGCGGTTAGTTCCGTCATAAGGGAAGCGTGTATTACCTACGACAAGTTTACCCGCATCATCCATATCCCAAACACTTTGCGAGCTAAAACCTTGCTGGCTAGATAACGCACAGCTATTACCCGTCAAGTCTTCAAGCATTGATACGTGGCCTGAGTTAATATCCCAGATACCGCCTTGCATAATTCCGTTGTCATTAAAATGTGCGGTGATTGCTGCTTTAGTTGCAGTTTTATTCATCGCAGTATTTGTAGAGCTCAGTAATGCGTATCCATCAGGGCTAACTAATGTGTCAAATGACTTAGTCGCGCTGTCATATAAAAATGGGATACCTGATGACGTTGTTCCTAGCGCCTTCTTACCATTTTTCGCGTGGTCCATAACAAATGCTGAAATAAGTGGTGTATATTGGATACCGTCTTGATAACCGTTAAAGATCATCTCAACTTGCTTTGTCTCGCCTGCTGAAACAACAATTTCAGTTAAAGCACACGCATTATCAGTACTTGGGTCCGCACTTTCATTTTCATTCCAATACTCTGCTTCTGACAAAATATTTGTTTGCTGAGTTGGGTAGCCGCCAGCATTAATCTCTTGGGTATAAAGTGCATAACGCGCACCCGGAGTTAAACCATTAATAGTAAATGATCCATCAGGTCCAATACGACCTTGAGTCATATTACCTGACTGCTGACTGATCACATCTTCATAAGGATTATCAAGATTTCGAGCTATCAAGTTAATACCTGAGTACTCAACGCCTTCTTTTGTAAAAAGCTTGCCTTGAATGCTACCAAACTGTGATTTGTACTCGGCTGTTGGGTAAAGATCAGAGATGTTTACAATATCGTCTTTTACATTAATGGTATGCTGATTAGAACCTGCGCTTGAGCGAACATTAATAAACGGGAACATTGTTTCAATCGCTGAGAAATCTAGCATACTTGAGCTGGTAAACTTAGTTACACCAGCACAACCAGGCACACCATCGTATTGCGGACTATAGCTTGCCGACATATACACTAAATGACCATTTGCTTGAGAGTGAGACATATTAATCGCATGACCGAACTCATGGGTAAATACCCCACCTACTTGCGTGCCGTCAGTATCGTTAATATCAACATACCAGCCATTCATCAACGCAGTGGCTTCTAATATTTCACCTGTTTCTTCATCAGCCCATTCTGGGAATGCAATACCAAGCACTGAATTGCGAGGCACACCAAAATAGTTTTCTAAAATTCCACCGTCGGTGTCGTAGTTAACCCAAAAACCATAGCCGTTTTCAACGCCATAAATTTGGTCTACATTTTCAGCTGTTACATCAGCAATGCCGGTTTTTTCAAAGATTGTGCCTTGAATAGACATCTCAAATGTTGATGTTTCAACATCAGACCACTCTTTTACAGCGTTCGCTGTCACTGCATTTGCTTGCTCAACTGTTAAAAAAGTATAGTCACGGTCGAGCTCTGTATTCGCTGGGATCACAGTGCCATCAGGTAAGGTAACATCAATGTTAAATACGGTACCTTTTTCAAGCACACTAAATGTTTCAACATCATTACCATCTTTGTCTTTGATCAGCTGACCACCATCGGTCCAAACAGGAATACTGCCATTTGAAGTATCCCATTTGTAAGGCTGCATAGTTTGTTCATGAATATACAAAGGGCCGCCAGCTAATGCACCGGTTGATACTGTTGCTAGCGCTAATGCTGCTGCGATTCTTGAAAATTTCATTATTGTTGCACTCCAGATAGTTTACCCACTAAATCCATAAAAACACCTACATCAACCGCACCTGGTGTGGTTAAAAGGTTCTGTTGTTCAGCTGACAACTTACTGGTGTCTAACCCTTCAAAAACGCCTTGATTAGCAAAAATATTTTCTACCTTACCGTTACGTACAACAAACTTACCTTGTGCCAGACCTACCGTAGTTTGAAAGCCTGTAATAGATGCTGGTTTATACATAAAAGCAATCACTTGCTCGCCTTCGCGCCATTTAGAAAATCCCTCAGGTGTAGCCCCTAAGTAAACTTTGCCATTACCCATTGAACGAGGCTTAATCAAACCAAACTGGCGAAATGTATAAGTTGAGTCTTCTTTTACTTTGCCTTTTGCATCAGACGAAACTTCAATGGTCACTTCAGTATAAGGGCGGTTATTATCAAAACCGTCAGTAACACTAACTACGCGTCCTGAAATGATGCTTTGTGATTCCACCGTCATCTGTTGCAAATTTTGTTGTTTTAATTTCATTGCATTCGCTGCTGGCGAAAGTGTCAGCATCGTGCCTAAAGCAAAGGCCGAAGCACATGACAGCTTGGTAAACGCGCTGCGTAATTTCATTGATATCTCCTTCAATTATTAGAATTGTTTTCTCAGAACTGAACTTTGCCCATGACAAAGAAGCAATCCGTTACTAATTTATGACTGAATAGAAGTCGGAATTCACGTAAAACCATGTAGCGTTTTGTACACTCAAATTTAACATTTGAGTTACATTTTGATGTAAGGTGAATTACTAACCACTAATTAAAGAGTGATGCAAAAAGTAGAGTTAAAACACTAATTAATAGGAGAAAATAAAAAACAAAAGGATGATAAAGAATAGAAAACCCAGACTTAAATGAACCTAAAATTAACAACTGCACATTAATTGTTAATTATTTGTTTAAGCTAAATAAAGCTAACTTCAGCTTTAAAATTTGAATGCCTTAAAACTAAAAAAACACCTCGTTATTGCTTAGTAAATATCAGTGAAAATAATGTGCTGATTTTGCACTTCAGGCCTGACATTGAGCATAGAGTTCGCAAAACATCTTTATCTACATCAGCGACATTAAAGGTAAGAGTATCGAGTACAAACTATGCCCCAATTACTTTGGTATCATTAACTTACCATACGATTATTGGTTGACTGCATGACTTCTCTAGGGAAAATTTATACATTCATAAAAATGCCATCACGCTAATGTTTAATTAAATTAGGAATTTTCACGTAAAGCGCGTATAATTCGCGCCCGTTAATATTTATCCTTTTATATTCAAAATTATTGGAGCATAAAGATGGCTTTAGAGCGTACTTTTTCAATCGTAAAACCTGATGCAGTTGCTAAAAACCACATCGGTGCAATCTACAACCGTTTCGAAACTGCGGGTCTTAAAATTGTTGCAGCTAAAATGGTTCACCTTTCAAAAGAGAAAGCTGAAGGTTTCTACGCTGAGCACAGCGAGCGTCCTTTCTTCGGTGCTTTAGTTGAGTTCATGACATCTGGTCCAGTAATGGTTACTGTTCTTGAAGGTGAGAACGCAGTACTTAAAAACCGTGAAATCATGGGTGCTACTAACCCTGCTGAAGCACTAGCTGGTACTTTACGTGCTGACTACGCAGACAGCATCGACGAAAATGCTGTTCACGGTTCAGACGCTGTTGAATCAGCTGCACGTGAAATCGCATACTTCTTCGCTGACGAAGAAATCTGCCCACGTACTCGTTAATTTCGAGTTCACAGCTAAGTCTGTGATGCAGAAGAAAAAGGGCTTTCGGGCCCTTTTTTAGTCATTAGCTAAGCCTATTGTAAATCTGTTTAGCTAATGACTAAGTCGATTAAATAATATACAATCGCGCACCAAAACTACTTACCACCGTCACTGATTGAGGTTGTTTCATGACCACTGAAAAAAAGATTAATTTGTTAGATTTAAACCGAGACGCAATGCGTGAGCTATTCGTATCGTTCGGTGAAAAGCCATTCCGTGGCGATCAGGTGATGAAATGGATTTATCATTTTGGTGTAGACAATTTTGACGATATGACCAACGTCAATAAAAAGCTTAAAGAAAAACTAAAAGCTGAATGCGAAATTGTTGCTCCAGAAATCTCTGTTAAGCAAGTGGCAAGTGATGGCACCATCAAATACGCCCTATTGCTTAAAGGTGGCCAAGAAGTCGAAGCTGTTTGGATCCCTGAAAAAGACCGTGCAACTTTATGTGTTTCATCACAAGTTGGTTGTGCTCTTGAATGTACGTTCTGCTCTACAGCACAACAAGGCTTTAACCGTAACTTATCTGTGTCTGAGATCATCGGTCAGGTTTGGCGCGTAGCAAAAGACATTGGTTTAGACGGTGACAGCACAAAACGCCCTGTGACTAACGTGGTAATGATGGGTATGGGTGAGCCTCTGCTTAACCTTAAAAACGTCGTACCTGCGATGGAGCTTATGATGGACGATTGGGGTTTTGGTTTATCAAAACGTCGCGTTACTTTAAGTACATCTGGCGTGGTGCCTGCGCTTGACTTATTAAAAGAGAAAATCGACGTAGCGCTGGCTATTTCACTGCACGCACCAAACAATGAGCTGCGTGATGTACTGGTACCAATCAATAAAAAGTACCCAATCGAAGAGTTTTTAGCGGCGTGCCGTCGTTATATTGATGGCTCTAAAGCAAATAAAGATGTGACTATCGAATACGTTATGCTGCAAGGTGTGAACGACAGCACAGATCAAGCACACGAATTGGTTAAAACACTAAAAGGGACGCCTTCAAAAGTGAACCTTATTCCGTTTAACCCATTCCCGGGTAACGAATATGGTCGCTCAAGTAACAGCCGCATCGACCGCTTTTCAAAAGTACTACA
This sequence comes from Pseudoalteromonas sp. OFAV1, assembly GCF_021532595.1. NCBI lineage: Bacteria > Pseudomonadati > Pseudomonadota > Gammaproteobacteria > Alteromonadales > Pseudoalteromonadaceae > Pseudoalteromonas > Pseudoalteromonas sp. OFAV1. Next base: position 78,194 of record NZ_JAKGBG010000018.1, on the reverse strand, counting down.
AGCAGCGGGCATTACCTGTATTGTGCGTCGTACACGCGGTGATGATATTGATGCAGCTTGTGGCCAATTAGTCGGCGACGTTGTTGACCGCACTAAGCGTTTAGCGAAGAAGAAAATGCGCGAAGATAACGCAATTGCGGTAAATGTTCACCAAGCATAATCACAATATTTAAAGTAAAGCCTTTGTGCTAAACCTTTTATTTTTAAAATAATAGATGCAACACAAAGGCTTTTCGGTAAGATAGGCATACGGAATCAAAGAAGAGATTAGGTAATGCGATCTATACTTGCCCTAACAGTTAGTACATTGGCATTAGCAGGATGTGTCACAGAAAATAGCTACGACGGCAGTAACAGACCCGTTGTTGAAAAAGAAATAAACAACAGTGGTGCGGCGCGCACCCGTATAGCCCTTGCTTTACAATACTTAAAAACAGGCAATAATTCTCAAGCTAAGTACAACTTAGAACGTGCTGCCGATTTTGCACCTGATATTCCCGAAGTTCATTATTCTCTTGCCTATTATTATCAACAGGTTGATGAACCAGAACTCGCCGATAAAGCCTATCAACGCGCATTAAAAATTGCTCCAAATGATCCAAACACCTTAAATAACTATGGTGTATTTTTATGTGGTATTGGCGAATACGACCGTGCCGCTGAAGAATTTCTAAAAGCGATCGCAATTCCTAGCTATATTCGAGTTGCAGAAAGTTATGAAAATTTAGCTTTGTGCGCAATTGAGTTTGATGACTTTGATAATGCAGAAAAATACTTAAAATCAGCTTTAAATCACAGTTCACAACGCGCTTCATCGCTGATCACTCTCGCTGGACTTCATTACGCTAAAAGTGATTTACACAAAGCAGAAAGCGTTTTAGAAAAGTACGAATCAACAGGCCGTGTTACCCCAAGAGCATTAATGCTCAGTTATTTAATTCAACAGCGAATGGGCCACATCGAGAAAGCTGAAAAAACAGCCGGGATCATTTTACAAACTTATCCAGGTTCGAGCGAAGCAAAGATAATTTCATCAGGCCAAAATAAACGCTCAGAATTTGAAATTTTACGCGAAAAATATCGCCAAGCTCAGTTAGAAGAGCTACAAATTTCAAGTGATAACTTAGCTGTGAGTAAAGAGCAGCCAAAAATTCGTATCGTAAAGAAAAAAGTACCGCAAACAAAGGCTCGAGCAGGTCAAAGCACGGCTCTGTCTGCTGAATCTAACTCAAAACCAGCTGCGCAAGCGCTAGCAACAACATCAAGTAATGATCAACAAGCGTACGGTATTGAACCATCAACAATTGATGAAAATAAAAGCCAGCAGACAGCTGCAAAGATTGAAACTGAAAGTACCGGCTTTAAAACAGTTACTTCAACACCAAAAAATAGTAACCAAGCTGTCGATACGTCAGCCGTAATAAGCGCGCTATCTGTTGACGTTACCCCACAGACCACTGCCTCAGTCAGCTTACCAAATACTAAAAATGATGACGTAACGATTGTCTCGTTTGGTGAACCACAATCTGCTTATAAGCCAGAGCCTTCGGTTTCATCAAATCAAGTCGAAGCGGACAGTTCAGGCAGTGTGGTATTTTACGAAGCACAAAAGGATGAAAGCGTATTTAGTACCGACTCTGGGTTTTCATCTACATCAAGCCAACCTAGCTATAATGTGAGTGCAGAGCAAGTACAACTCCCCATGCTAAACCCAAGTGTACCTGCGCTGAATATTCCCTACCATATTATTCAAAATGGCGAAAACCTATTTAGCATTTCGGTGCGATACAATGTTAAACTACAGCAGATTTTGCAGTGGAATGGCTTCAAAGAATCGGATCGGGTCGAAAACGGCACCAAAGTGTATTTAAATGATCCGAACATTTATCACACGATCACTGAAGGTGATACGTTGTACAGCATAGCCACCCAGCATGGCGTGTTAATTGATCAATTAATGCGCTGGAATAAATTGAGCCCAGACGTTGCCCTTGAACCTGGGCATAGACTCTTATTAGTGGACCCTGACTCATACTCATTATGAATGAAGAAAATAACCTAGAACAACCGCAAGAAACGCTCGGCCAAGCGCTAAAAAAGCGCCGCGAAGAAGCAGGAATGAGCCTTGAGCAACTTGCCAGTGCATTAAAACTATCCGTTTTACAGCTGCAACGCCTTGAGAACGATGAGCACGAACTACTCGGCCCTATTACGTTTGTAAGAGGCTACATTAAAAGCTATTGCCGTGAGCTTAAAATTGATACTCAGGCAATTCTTGCTCTTTTACCTGAGCAAGTTGAGCCAGCTAAAAAGTCAAAGATGCAGAGCTTTTCGCGTCGTACAGAAAAAGAAGCAAATGATAACCGATTGATGCTGTTTAGTTACTTTATCTTAGCAGTGATCATTGGCTCATCGGTTTTTTGGTGGTGGCAAAATAGCTCACCAGCACTTGAAGAACAAACCGCGACCGTAATGCCAAGTCAGCTCGAAACCAGTGAACTTACACCAGCAACAGAACAGTTGAGCAGTGAAACTGAGCAACTTAACGCGCAACCAGCAACAAGTTCAGTGCCACCAGAGAGTGAAAATGCACAACCTGCTACCAATGATGCCAACGTCGTTGAAGCTAAAAAGCCTATTGAAGAGCAGAGTAATTTAGACCCAGAACACAGCACTGTGGTAATGCACTTCAATGAAGACAGCTGGGTAGAAATTCACGATGGCAATGGCGATCGTATCGCATTTGGAGTTAAAAAAGCCGGTTACGTGATGACCGTAACAGGCCCTCAGCCGTTTAATGTTGTACTTGGCAAACACCAAGTGGTTGATATTACTTTTCAAGGTGAAGCCGTCGACACCTCACATTTTGCCAAAAATCGCTTAGCCAAATTTACTTTACCGTTATCAGAGTAATCGCAATGTTTTCAGAATCTCCTATTAAACGCAGAAAATCGACCCGTATTAACGTAGGTAATGTACCAATTGGTGATGGTGCACCAATTGCCGTTCAGTCGATGACCAACACCAACACCTTAGATATCGATGCCACGGTTGCGCAAATTCAAGCTATTCAAGATGCGGGTGCCGATATTGTGCGCGTATCTGTGCCGACCATGGAAGCGGCTGAAGCATTTAAAAGCATTAAAGAGCAAGTCACTATTCCACTTGTGACCGACATCCACTTTGACTACCGTATTGCGTTGAAAGTGGCACAATATGGCGCGGATTGTTTGCGTATTAACCCTGGTAACATAGGTAGCGAAGAACGTATTCGTGCCGTTGTAGACTCAGCGCGTGAGCATAATATACCTATTCGAATTGGTGTCAACGGCGGTTCATTAGAGCGTGACTTACAAGAAAAATACGGTGAGCCAACACCAGAAGCCTTGCTTGAGTCAGCAATGCGCCATGTTGAAATCTTACAGCGTTTAGACTTTGATCAATTTAAAGTATCCGTAAAAGCCTCTGATGTATTTTTAGCGGTGGGAGCATATCGTCTACTAGCTAAAGAAATCGACCAGCCTTTGCATTTAGGTATTACCGAAGCAGGTGGTATGCGTTCGGGCTCTGTTAAATCAGCTGTTGGCTTAGGTATGCTGCTTGCCGAAGGCATTGGTGACACACTACGCGTTTCACTTGCTGCCGATCCGGTACAAGAGATCAAAGTGGGTTTTGATATTTTAAAATCATTACGCATTCGCTCACGCGGTATTAACTTTATTGCCTGCCCGAGTTGCTCACGCCAAGAATTTGATGTGGTAAGCACCATGAATCAGCTTGAAGAGCGACTAGAAGACGTGGTTGAGCCTATGTCAGTGTCTGTTATTGGTTGTGTGGTGAATGGTCCAGGCGAAGCACTCGTTAGCGACATAGGTCTTGCAGGAGCTAACCGCCGTTCTGGTTTATATATTAACGGTGAGCGTCAAAAAGCACGTATTGATAACGATAACATTGTTGATCAGCTAGAAGGTTATGTGCGTGACTTTATCGCCAAAAAAGAGAAAGAAACGCCAATCGACATCAAAATCGTTGAATAATTCGCATATACTCGGCAAACCCTCAGGTTTGCCGTTTACCTTTATCGCCCAAACGGTATAATAGCGGGTCAATTTTTTAGTTTTTCTTGATGCGCGATTTTTCAGCGCAAGTACAGTATTTAGGATTTATCAGTGGCAAAACAAATTCAGGCAGTTCGTGGTATGAACGATTGTCTGCCAGGCGATACGCAAATTTGGCAGAAAGTAGAAGACATTTTACGTGAAACAGTTTCATCGTTTGGTTATCAAGAAATTCGTTTTCCAATTGTTGAATCAACCGACCTTTTCAAGCGCTCTATCGGTGAAGTGACTGATATCGTAGAAAAAGAAATGTATACCTTTGCTGACCGTAATGGCGATAACCTAACACTTCGCCCTGAAGGTACTGCAGTATGTGTGCGTGCAGGTAATGAAAACGGTTTACTGTATAACCAAGAACAACGCTTATGGTACATGGGTCCGATGTTCCGCCACGAGCGCCCACAAAAAGGCCGCTACCGTCAATTCCACCAATTTGGTTTAGAGACATTCGGCATCGCCACTGCTGATATCGATGCAGAAGTTATTTTGCTGACAGCCCAATTATGGAAAGAGTTTGGTATTAGCGAACACGTTCGTCTTGAGCTTAACTCACTGGGCTCAAATGAAGCGCGTGCTGACTACCGTGATGCGCTTGTTGCCTATTTAGAACAGCATGTAGATGTACTAGACGAAGACTCAAAACGTCGTATGCACACTAACCCGTTACGCGTTTTAGATAGTAAAAACCCTGATGTACAAGCAATTTTGACTGATGCACCTAAATTATCAGAGCACTTAGACGCTGAATCAAAAGAACATTTTGCAAATTTATGTGAACGTTTAGACGCTGCTGGCGTCGAATACACGGTTAATGAAAAACTAGTGCGTGGTTTAGACTACTACAACCGCACTGTGTTTGAATGGGTAACCGATAGTTTAGGCGCACAAGGCACTGTTTGTGCCGGTGGCCGTTACGATGGACTTGTAGAACAACTCGGTGGTAAAGCAACCCCTGCAGTTGGTTTTGCTATGGGTCTTGAGCGTTTGGTGTTATTACTTCAAGCCTTGGAATGTGTAGGTGACATCCGCCGTAGTGCTGATGTATATTTGGCAGCCATGGGCGACAAAGCAAGCATTCAAGCGCCAATTATTGCAGCTCAATTACGCAATGACGTTGCTGGCCTTCGTGTTATGGTTCACGCTGGCGGCGGCAACTTTAAAAAACAGTTAAAACGCGCAGATAAAAGCGATGCACTCGTGGCCGTTATTATCGGTGAAGATGAATTAGAACAAGGCGTTGTGACAATTAAGTACTTACGTGAGCGTAAAGAACAAGTCACCTTAAAACTAGAAGAAGCGAAAACGCTACTAGCTGAGCTTATTTAAGCCCAGCTAGCAACAGAGGTAAGCATGGAAATTTATTCAACTGAAGAACAACAAGCAGAAGCAATCAAACGCTTTTTCCGTGAAAACGGTTTAGCACTAGGTATTGGTATCGTAGCTGGTTTAGGTGGACTATACGGGTGGAAAGCGTATAACCAAAGCCAAATCACCAATGCAGAAAATGCATCTGACTCATTCAATCAACTTGTTGAAAGTGGTGCCGTGCTAGAGAATGCGGATAACTTCATTAAAAACAATAGCGAATCAAGTTATAGCACGTTAGCTGCTTTTGTTGCTGCTAAAGAAGCAGTAGAGAAAGGTGACCTTGATACAGCTAGCGAAAAGCTAAACTGGATCATCACTAATGAACAAAATAAAGAGCTAAAAGCAACGGCAACAATGCGTCTTGCACGTGTTCACCTTGCACAAAAACAATTTGAGCAAGCATTAACAACCTTGAATGCACAGCTACCAGCATCATTCACCGCTGCAGTTGCTGAATTAAAAGGCGACGTTTATGCTGCACAAGGCGATAAAGCAGAGGCGCGCAGTCAATACCAAGCTGCTGCCGACAATGGTGGCCTTGATAACAATCCGTTATTACAAATTAAACTTGATGACTTAGCACAAACTAGCCCAGCGGCGTAAGGGGTTAAGATGAAAAAGTTAACAGCGGCAACACTTGCTCTGTGTATCGCAACCCTAACTGGGTGTTCGTCAAGTGATGACGAAGAAGAACTTGTATTACCGCAAATTGTTAATCAATTTGAAACGGACGTAGTGTGGCAAGAATCAATAGGTGATGGTGTTCAACACTATTTTTCACGTTTAACACCTGTGGTACACGATGATGTGGTGTATGTTGCAAACCGTGAAGGCCTAGTTGAAGCGCTATCGCTTGAAAATGGCAACACGCTATGGCAAACAGACGTACGTGAAAATGCATCTTTTTGGCCTTGGGAAACCACAGAAAGTGCCAAATTATCGGGTGGTATTTTACAAGCTTACGGCAAGATTTATATTGGCTCTGAACACGGCTATTTAACAGCCCTTGATCGCGAAACCGGTGAAATTGTTTGGCGCAAAACAATGCCTGGCGAAGTACTTGCTAAACCAGCTGCAGGCGATGGCCTAATTTTTGTAAACTTAGCTTCTGGCAAATTATTAGCTGTGCACCCAGATACAGGTGAAGAACGCTGGCGCTTTGAACAAGAAGTACCACCGCTAACATTGCGTGGTCAAAGCTCACCAACCGTCGCAAATGGTGGTGTATTACTTGGCCTTGAAACAGGCAAGCTAAGCGTACTAATTTCAGAAAACGGTTACTCTGCATGGAGTGCTGAAATTGCCACACCAAAAGGGGCATCTGAATTTGAGCGTTTAGTTGATGTGGATACTCAAGCACTGATCAGCGGCCCATATGCTTACGCAATTGCCTATAATGGTAATTTAGCCGCTGTTGATATTCGTTCTGGTAATGTTGTTTGGAAACGTGAATATAGCAGCTACCGTGATTTATCTATGGATAGCCAGTCTATCTATGTAGTTGATAGCGATGGCGTTGTTTACGGTCTAGATAAGACATCAGGTATTGAGCGTTGGAGCCAACCGGCACTACGCGGCTGGTACTTAACAGGCCCAACTGTGGCTGGTAAGTATTTAGCACTGGGTGACCAAGAAGGTAACCTGCACTGGTTAGACAAAGAAACGGGCGAGCTTGTATCGCGCGAAGACTTTGACAGCTCAGGCTTCTTTATCGAGCCTGTTGTTGCCGGTGACAAATTAATTTTATACACCCGAGATGGTGAAGTTAGCGCGGTTAAAATCCCAAACTAACTTACTAATAGTAAACGTTATTTTTCTAAGGCTTCGCTTGGCGAAGCCTTTTGTTGTTTTTTTAAGAGGTAGTTTATGCTTCCCGTGATCGCTCTTGTTGGGCGACCCAATGTGGGCAAATCCACATTATTTAACCGTTTAACACGTACTCGTGACGCCCTCGTAGCCGACTTTCCAGGCTTAACACGAGATAGAAAATATGGCCAAGCTGACTACGATGGCTATGAATTTATCGTGGTAGACACGGGTGGTATTGACGGCTCTGAGCAAGGTATTGAAACCGAAATGGCTGAGCAGTCGCTATTAGCGATTGAAGAAGCTGATATCGTGTTATTTTTAGTTGATGCTCGCGCAGGTATGACTGCTGCCGACCAAGCGATTGCTAACCATCTACGCAAACAACAAAAGAAATGTTTTGTTGTAGCAAATAAAGTAGACGGTATTGATGCAGACTCATATTGTGCTGAATTCTATCAATTAAGCCTAGGTGAAGTGCATCACATTGCAGCGGCTCACGGCCGTGGTATCACGCAACTCCTTGATACAACCTTACAGCCTGTTATTGCTGAACTTGCAAGCGAAAGTGAAGAGCTTGAAGAAAGTGATGACGAACTAATTGATCTTTACAGCGAAGATGAAGAAGGCGAAAACAGCGAGCAAGCCTTTGCTGACAAGCCAATAAAGCTTGCTATTATCGGTCGCCCTAATGTTGGTAAGTCAACACTTACAAACCGTATCTTAGGTGAAGAACGTGTAATCGTTTACGATATGCCAGGTACCACCCGTGACTCTATCTATATTCCGATGACACGTAACGATAAAGAATACATCCTTATCGATACCGCAGGTGTTCGTAAGCGTAAAAAAGTAAGTGATGTTGTTGAGAAGTTCTCAGTTATTAAAACATTACAAGCAATCGAAGATGCCAACGTCGTGTTACTAGTGGTTGATGCGCGCGAAGGTATTTCTGATCAAGACTTAAGCCTACTAGGTTTTGCTTTAAATGCAGGGCGTTCTTTAGTTGTTGCTGTAAATAAGTGGGACGGCCTTGATGATTACGTTAAAGAGCGTATTAAGTCAGAGCTTGACCGCCGCTTGGGCTTTATCGATTTTGCACGTTTGCATTTTATCTCTGCCTTACACGGCACAGGTGTTGGTCACTTATTTGAGTCAGTAGACGAAGCCTACGAGTCAGCAACTAAACGTATTAGCACAGCGATGCTGCGTCGTATCATGGATATGGCACAAGCCGATCACCAACCGCCACTTGTTCGCGGTCGTCGTGTTAAACTTAAATATGCTCACGCAGGTGGCTATAACCCACCACGTATCGTGATCCACGGTAACCAAGTTCATGACTTACCTGATAGCTATAAACGCTACTTAATGAACTATTATCGCAAAGCATTAAATATCATGGGTACGCCAATCAAAATTGAATTTAGAGAAGGCGACAACCCTTACGCTGGTCGTACTAACAAAGTGACCTTATCGCAAAAACGTAAAATCCGTGCGTTTGCGAAAGAAAATCGCAACAAGTCTTAGCCAATTGCTAAACTAAGTGTAAAGTATTAAAAAAAACCTTGTGAGTATGACTTACAAGGTTTTTTTATTACTAAAACTATGCTTTATTTAATAAACGAACAATAAATAGAGCAACATAAATGGACTTTTTAAGTCAGGTTATTTACGTCGATAACGTAGAAGAAGTACTCGACTTTTACTATCAAGCATTTGGTTTTAATACCAATCATATCAGTGATGATGCCGATTACGGTGAACTTGTTACAGGGCCTGTTAAGCTTGCTTTTGCAACCCATCCGCATGCGCAATCGTATTTTAAGCAAGGGTATATTCGTGCCCACCCTAAGCAACCTGCACTTGGTTTTGAGCTAAGGTTCAGCTGCCATAATTTAGTAGAAAGTTACGATAAAGCAGTGCTTGCTGGCGCTGAGCCATTGTGTCCGCCAACTAAAAAAGACGCCCAGCATTATGCGTATGTTCGTGCTATTGAGGGCACCTTGGTGTGTTTAATAGAAGATTAGCCATTTGTAATGGTTAGTCTTTTGTTAGGTCAGTGTGCAGCTCAAGGGTTAATTCACGTAGTAACTCGATTCGCTCCAAACTCATGTTTGAGCGCGCCATTAACTTAGCCGTTAATGCTTCGGCATCAGTTTTAAGCTGCATGCCCTGCTCTGTTAATGAGATTACTTTTTTGCGCTCATCTTCATTCGATACCTGACGCGTCAATAAACCTTTCGTTTCTAAGCGTTTAACTATCGGTGTTAAGGTGCCTGAGTCTAAGTGCGTATCATGAGAAAGCGCTTTTAAACTCACCTGATTTTTATACCAAAGTGAGTGCATCACAATATATTGCGGATAGGTCAAGTCATAAGCTTCAAGGATTGGTCGAAACGCTCTGATCAACGCATTTGTTGCACTGTATAAAGTGAAACACACATTGTCTGATAAGTTGTTGCTCATGCTATTACCCTAAACTGAAATACAGCCGTATTATTGCCTTAATTTAGTTTGCGCGCAAATTATTTTCTGACGATCTATTGCCTTTTACCGTAAACTTCATTAAATTGGCCACAAATAGTTTGCGCGCAAATAATTAGTGCAAGCTATAATTATTCGCTCACTAGCCTAGCTAGCTCAAGTATTCGAGGTTTATATGGTTACAAGTCAACAAATTCACTTAGTTTCACGCCCAACGGGCATGCCTACACAGGCTAATTTTGCGCAGGTAGACGTATCACTTCCAGATTTGAACGACGGCGAGGTATTAATTAAAAATACTTGGATGTCTGTCGACCCTTACATGCGCCCACGCATGATTGATCGTAAATCATATATCTCGCCATTTAACTTAAACGAAGTGATGGAAGCCGGTGCTATCGGCGAAGTAGTTGAATCACGCAATAACGACTTTCCGGTAGGAAGCAAAGTAAGTCACATTAGTGGCTGGCGTACCATGCACATTAGCGATGGCAGCGATTTAACCCTACTACCTAATGTACCACTGCCTGACCAACTATTTTTAAGCACTATGGGCATGACAGGGTTAACCGCATGGGCAGGTTTAACAAAGGTAATTAGCCTAAAAGAAACCGACACCGTGTTTGTGTCAGCGGCATCAGGGGCTGTAGGTAGCGTAGTGTGCCAAATTGCCAAACTAAAAGGCTGTAAGGTAATTGCATCGGTTGGCTCTGACGAAAAAGCTCAGATGGTAAAAGCGTTAGGCGTTGATGAGGTAATTAACTATAAAACGGTAGCAAACCTAACAGAAGCTCTTGAACAAGCGGCACCACAAGGTATTGATGTGTACTTTGAAAACGTAGGTGGCGATCATCTGGAAGCCGCACTTAATGTAATGAACGATTACGGCCGTATTCCTGTATGTGGCATGATCTCAGGTTACAATAACGACACAGCACAGCCAGGGCCAAGCAACCTGTTTTATATCAACTCGAAAAAGCTCACCATGCAAGGCTTTATCGTGATTGATTATTTTGATCAGTTCCCTGAGTTTATTGAGCAAATGGGTGCGTGGATCAGCGAAGGAAAAATTAAATCTGAAGAAACGGTTTACCATGGCATCGAAAATGCCGTTGATGCATTTCTTGGGCTGTTCGAAGGTAAAAATAAAGGAAAAATGCTAGTTAAGCTTTAACACTTAATAGCTAATAAAGCCTGTATCTTAATTGGTACAGGCTTCTTATTTTCAGTCATTCAAAATCGATAAATACGCAAGTTCTGCTAGTTTTTCTAATGATGACGTTGCATTAGACTCAGGCTTTTTAGCATGAACAGAGTGACGTCTTTTCGGGATTTTAACTTGAATAAAACCATGATTGTTGGCCATATCAATACGCAGCATTTCACGCTCTTTTGGCGTTAAATGATTTTCATGGATCTTTTCAAGCTCACCATGATCGAGCCAAATAACTGCACAGTTTGGGCACTCGTCTATTTCAACCACTTTTAGTGGACTAAAAAAACGCCGCATCATCACCACCTCAGGGCACTTCGGGCAATTAATTCGCGTTGCTATATCAACACATTCTGTTGGAAGGGTTTGTAAATGAGCCACCAGCACTTGCGCGGGTTTTAAATTCGGATCGCTAAAGTGAAATATTTGTCGGTTATCAAAAAATACGCCACCAGATTTTGATAAATATACTTTAACATCGCCAATACTCACTGCTTCAAGGGCTGTTTTAGTACGTGGGCAAAACATATTACATCCTTGTTTTTATAATTAATTTAGCGCTTTTGTTATTAACGGCTTAAGTGGCTCAGGTAAGCTGATGTGTCCAGTTAATACAAATTCATGTGCTTCATCTGACATTTTTTGCCATGTTTTACGAATAATACCCAGCCATTTTTGCTCATCGTAATCAGGCTTGCTACTTGCAAAGTCAAGCATGTAATGCTCAATAAACACGAGGCTGGCGATATCTTCAATCAATTGGCTATCAGGATTTCGTTTTATATTTTTTTTAGCAACGGCTGCATAAACACGCTCACAATCAGCCGTTGAATAACCAGCCGCTTTCATGAGGGCTGTTACACGCTCAGCATGAAAATCATATAAAGCAGTGCGCCATTGATAATAACCTTGCTTACCCATAGGAAAATCACTTCGCGGAGAGCGCCAGCGCTCAATATGTTGCCCTCGGGCAGCAATATGCATTAGCTCATCGGCTTGAGGCTTAAAACGATTGAGCATATCGGTCATACGCATGGCATATAAACCTTCTTTTGCAAATTCTTGTTCATCGACTAGAACTCTGTTTGGGTCTACTGCATTGGCTGTATCAATGGCTTTAATAACGGCGGTATACATCATGGGTTCTCATTGTTATTGCTTCAAAGTGATTGTAAATGGCAACAATCACTTTGGCTATATTGCATCAGGCAATCTGGTACTGCTAGCTTGAGATCTAGTTTTGCAAAGTTAAATCAGTAGCAATACTTTGCTTTGGTTTTTCTATCATGCGCGCGAGCTCTTTTTCGCCATCGCTAACGATAATGGTTGGCGTATACAGTAAATCGTGCTGCTTTGCTAAACCGGCAGGATCAAGCTTATCGTAGCCTACAGCCACTAATTTAAGGGATCCTAATTGCACATTCGCTGTATCAATAAGTTTTAAAAAACGAGGGACTTCACGTTTAGAGTCATGGCACCAAGTGCCTAAAAACACTAACACTTGCTTACCTTGCAGTGCTCTTATAGTACTTAGCTCTTCTTCACTGGGTGAGTAATCATTATATTCTTCACTAAAAGCAGGATAGTCTTTAAGTAAGTCGGCAACGCTGATATCTCCACTATAAGGACCTGAGCTTGCAAATGTAAAAGCAGAAAATAACAATAAAGCGATATAAACTAATTTTTTCATATTTTGTTCTCTGAATATTTTTCTCACCATAACCAATTTAACAGCAACACTCCAGCATGCTATTAACGTGAATCCTGTTTTTTGCAGCTTAAATTGGCATGTAAAGTAAATGCGAACTACTATATTAGATATATCTAATATAAGGCCTTACAATGCACACTTTAAGAACGATAGCGCTTTGCACTCTATTGCTTTCACCTAACCTTTATGCTGAAACGAATTCTGCTACCCTAGAAACCCAAGCAGCTGAGCGAGCAACTGAATTTGCCACTACGCTCAAATCAGCACTAGGAGCCGCTATAAAACAAGGCGGTTTAGTTGAAGGTATTAACGTGTGCAAAATGCAAGCCCCTGCTATTGCCGAAAGCTTATCAACCGATGGTTGGACTGTGGCACGTAAAAGCACTAAAAACCGAAATCCGAACAATAAACCAGATGACTGGGAAGCTGAAAAAATCGCCCAGCTAGTTGATATGATCAGAAACTCAGAAAGCATTGATAATGTGACTTTCTCGACCAATAAAGATGGCCAATTCCGCTTTGCTAAAGCAATAAAAGTCGCGCCAGTTTGCCTCAATTGTCATGGTCAAACGATTGCTCCAGAAGTAAAGCAAGTGCTTAGTGAGCATTACCCCCATGATTTAGCCACAGGCTATCGGCTTGGTGATTTAAGAGGAATATTCTCTATTACCAAAGAACTCGACACGTCTGAGCCATAAAATATAAGCCTTATGCTCGCTTAGTTTGCTCTTAGCCATTAAAATACGCTTTTAAAATTAACCAAGGTGTTTTTATGTCTTTTCCTCCTTGTCCAAAATGTAATTCTGAATACGTATATGAAGATCAAAACAACTTAGTATGTCCAGAGTGCGCTCATGAGTGGGATCCAAATGCTGTTAATAACGATGATGTGATCGATGTAAGAGATGCTAACGGCACCTTATTGGTCGATGGCGACAAAGTGACTGTTGCGAAAGATTTAAAAATTAAAGGCAGCTCACAAGTAATTAAAATTGGTACCAAAGCCGTGATCCGCCGCGTGTTAGATAAAAAAGACCACGAACTAGACTGTAAAGTTGATGGCGTCGGTGAAATGATGGTAACCGCTAAGTTTGTTAAAAAAGCTTAATAAACATATAGAGCAGTGCCTAATATAAAAACACTGCTCAATCAGTATACTTTAAAGAAATAAAAAACATTTCAAATAAAATACCATTTTTATTCAAAGCTATAGAACTTCACTAAAATATATTCTATTTAGAATCAAAATCATAAAAAATACCCAAAAACAACACACTGAACCCAAAACAGAACCAGAATACCTACTTTAAGGTACAGGAATAATAAATTTATACTAATTATTTTGCATTAAATAATTGTTCACCTACACTTCTTTTCGATCATTATTTCTTGAATATGGAATATGATTTAAACCACGTTTAAAAAAGCAGGTATTTTGAACACTATTTAGGAACTATAAATAGGTGCTCATGTAGTTATACAAATATGTTTTTAACAAAACTAATGTATTAATACTGCCAAACCTACTGTGAGGTAGGGACGGAAAGCCACGGGTCTTCTCTGAAAGAAGTAAGGAAATGGGAAGATAGCCGGGTTGTGGAATTTGGAATCCAGAACAATGAAACATCACATCTTTAGCACAGCATTACTTGCTGTCGCTTTCACATCAACAGCTTACGCAGTAGACGATCCGAATTTTGGTGCACAGTCATTGCGAGGCGAAATCGGCACGAAAGGAGTTTTCTTGACCATTCCTTACGATGAAGTTCGTTACGGTAATGGCGATAACAAAGCATATATAAAACCTGAAGAATACAAAATGATGTACTCTGATAGCATTGGCGGTAAAGTAACCTGCCCTGCTATTAAAGGGCCAGGTTTAAAAGGATTGAATTACCATCAATTCAAAAACGGCATTGAATGCTCATGGAAGTCTCGCCCCGGCAGTAATGCCGAAATTATTACTTTTACTTTAATGCCAGGTGGAGACACAGGAAAGTCGCCAAAACATTATCGAGGTAAAAATAAAGTCGTAACATGGAAAGGCATTATTAACGATGCTAATGGCCAAGGTGCTGTAACGAAAAGCTATAAAACAACCCTAAGTTTGGATATGTTCGATTACCGTAATGGTAACTCTCATAAAGCTTTTGTTTTCAAAAAGAATCATAAAGTGAAGCTTGGGGATTTTACGTCGACTAAAGGTTCTATCCGTGACTTTATTTGTGACTTCAATGGTCAAAAAATAAATGTACTTAAAGATCATGCTCCTGTTGGTCAATTTGGTAAAAAAGGCGTCAAGTGCACTTATATGCTTAAACAAAATGGTAAAGACCCTCATTACTATGGTGAAGTCGTATTTAAATAATAAATTTAAAAACAATTAATAAAAGACTGTTAATTTTCCTTTTCATTCAAAGCCTAGCCTGCGCTAGGCTTTTCTAACTCACTTTAAATAGCAAATATTTTCAACAATAATCCCTGTTACTTCACAATGTTCGCAGCTCAACTGCCAGCCAGCAATCCATGTGGTTACGCTAAGATTTCCTTTGCAAAGTGGGCAAACTTCGCCAGCAAACGTACTGGGGGTAATATCTTTAGCTTGCTTAGAAAACGGTCTTAACAACCAAAGAATATTATCGTCGATACTGATGGTTAGATCGTGGCGTAACGTCTCGCAATAAGCATCAAACACCGCTTGTCTGTACTGTTTTTTGTCGTTTTTAAACAACCCACAGCCAATGCTCGAAGAGCTTTTCAAGCCAGAAGATGACTAATTATATTATTTGTGATGCTATGCATGAATAAAGGTAAGCAATAAAGCATGCTTACCTTTATAGGGCGTGTTGAAATTTAACTAAATTTGTTTTGGTAATTTAGTCGAAATAACGGCGGTAATAACAATAAATAAAAGTGATATAGCCAAACACGCTGCTAAGCCATACACCTGAAACACTAAGCCCGACAGCACAGTGCCAATTAAGCGTCCCATGGCATTAGCCATATAGTAAAACCCGACATCAAGTGATACGCCATCGGCGTCAGCCATGCTAACAATTAAGTAGCTGTGCAAAGATGAGTTAATTGCGAATAACACGCCAAATAACATCAACCCGCCTATCAGCATTGGTTTTACAGCCCAGTCAAATCCAATAGCAAGGGCAATCACTAAGGTGACTAAAGCAAGCAATGATGCCCACTTAACTGTTTCTGCACTTGGTGATGTTTGCTTATTAAGCTTAATGATTTTAGGTGCAAAAGATTGCACAGCCCCATAGCCAATAACCCAACTCGCTAAGAAGGCACCCACGGTCCAGTGGTCCCAATCAAAGGCTTGTGATAAAAACACCGGTAGTGCAACTACAAACCAAACATCACGCGCACCAAACAAAAACAACCTCGCGGCTGACAAGATATTGATTGAACTGCTTTTTGAAAATATCTCGTTAAACTTAGGTTTGTTTTTGGCTTTGCCTAAATCATTTTTAAGTGCAAAAAGACTAAAACACCACACCACCAGCAAAGTGGCAGCCATCGCGAGCATTGCACCTTTAAACGACATTAATGTCAGTAGTAAACCACCTAAAAAGAAGCCCACACCTTTTAAGGCGTTTTTAGAGCCTGTTAGTATCGCCACCCATTTAAACAAGGTGCCTTCTTGGCCACTGGCAACCAGCATTTTGATTGAGCTTTTAGCGCTCATTTTATTGAGATCTTTGGCAATCCCAGACAGAGCCTGCGCTAACATCACATAGGCAACACTCAGCCATTCAGGAGGGACTGCCAACATGAACAAGGCTACAACCTGTATAGCAAGGCCAATGTTCATGATTTTATTTAAACCAAGCCTTGCGCCTAAATAGCCGCCCACTAAGTTAGTGACAACACCAAAAATCTCATAAAACAAAAACAGCATGGCAATACTCAAAGGCGAGTAGCCAAGCGCATGAAAATGCAGTACCACCAACATTCTCAATGCGCCATCTGTTAGCGTAAATGCCCAGTAATTCCCGGTGACAATTAAGTACTGCTTTATATCAGCGGGAAGATTAGCCAAACGCGTCATTGCTTTTAACCTTGTAGTGATCGCGCAACTTTACGGGCAAGTTCGGCGGTGCGGTTTGCATAACCCCATTCGTTATCGTACCAAACATACAGCTTAACTTGAGTCTCGTTGACAACCATGGTTGATAGCGCATCAACAATGCTTGAGCGTGGATCAGTTTTGTAATCGATAGAAACAAGTGGCTTTTCTTCATAGCCTAAAATGCCTTTTAGCTCGCCCTCTGCGGCTTCTTGCATCCATTGGTTAATTTGCTCAGCGGTGGTTGGCTTTGTCACTTCAAACACACAGTCGGTGATTGATGCATTCGCTAAAGGCACACGAACCGCGTGGCCGTTTAATTTGCCTTTAAGTTCAGGGAAAATATGTGTGATCGCCGTTGCAGAGCCGGTTGTAGTTGGAATTAAGCTCATGCCGCATGCGCGAGCACGGCGCAAATCTTTATGCGGCGCATCTAAGATAGTTTGCGTGTTAGTAATATCGTGAATAGTGGTCATTGAACCATGTTTGATACCAATTTTTTCTTGCAATACTTTAACCACAGGCGCTAAACAGTTGGTAGTGCACGATGCTGCAGTCACAATATTATGCTGATTTACATCGTATAAATCATCGTTTACACCCATTACTATATTCAACACACCGTCTTCTTTTACAGGCGCAGTTACAACAACTTTCTTCACACCTTGATCAAGATATGCCTGAATTAGTGACTTTTCTTTCATCACGCCAGAGGCTTCAATAACGATATCGCAGCCAGACCAATCGGTGTCTGCAATTGCTTTATTTTGCGTGACGTTAATTACGTGACCATCGATGATCACAGCATTGTCGTTACTTTCAACCTCATGAGGCCAAATACCGTGCACCGAATCATACTTTAGTAAGTGAGCTAATGTAGCTGCATCACCCGCAGGGTCATTAATTTGCACAAACTCAACGTCGTCCCATGCAAACGCTGCTCTTAGCGATAAACGCCCCATGCGGCCAAAACCATTAATGCCTACTTTAATTGCCATTGTTAAGCTCCTACTTTTTGAAAATTGTCGAAAAATGAACGTTGTATCGGGTTTTGCAACGACTTAGGGCGAATAGCCTGCACTTGATTAACTATGTCGTTTTTAGCATAGCCAAGCTCATGCATTAATAAACCAATGACTAAGCCTGTGCGGCCTGAACCGCCTTTGCAATGCACAGCCACACTGCCACCATTTTTTATGATGGCAAGAATATCGTTAAGGTGTTTACTGAATGCTTGATTAAACGCTTCGCTTGGCGCGTCATCATCGATAATAGGTAATTGAAACCAGCTGAGATCTGCTTGCTCACATTCGGTTGCAAGCTGCTGCGCGCCATTTTTAACAAGCTCTTCATCGTACATCAGAGTAATAATTGCTTTTGCACCTGCCGCTTTTAAATCTGCTACAGACTGCGATAAACCAACACTTTTTGTGCCAGGGCAAGGGGTAAAAATAAATGCCCCAGTTTCTAGTTGTAAAATATCAAATGGATGTGATTGCATTATGATTCCCCAATTACTCTTTAAACCAATGTGTTGTTTTATTAACGATTGCAACCAACGACAGCATCACAGGTACTTCGACCAACACCCCAACAACGGTTGCTAATGCTGCACCCGAGTGCAAACCAAATAATGAAATAGCCACTGCGACCGCTAACTCAAAAAAGTTAGAGGTACCAATTAAACATGCTGGCCCTGCAATGTTGTGCTTAAGCTTAAGTTTTAACGCAATGAAATAAGTGATTGCAAAAATACCGTAGGTTTGCAAAACAAGCGGAATGGCAATCAGAACAATGTTTAGCGGTTGAGCTAAAATCGTGTTCGCCTGAAACCCAAACAGTAAGACCACAGTGGCCAATAAGCCAACAACTGAATACGGTTTAATTTTCTCTAAAAATGACTGCACTGCAGCTTCATTTTGTGCTGAATTATTAAGCGCTTTGCGTGTTAATACACCAGCAATAAGTGGCAGCAATACATACAACACAACCGAAATCATCAATGTAAGCCAAGGTACATGAATATCAGACACACCTAGCAAAAACCCCGCAATAGGTGCAAAGGCAAAAATCATAATAATGTCGTTCACAGACACTTGCACTAAGGTGTAATTTGCATCGCCTTTGGTCAGTTGTGACCACACAAACACCATTGCCGTACAAGGTGCAACACCAAGCAAAATCATCCCAGCAATATATTCTTGCGCCGTTTCAGGGCTAACCAAATCAGCAAATAACCCTTCAAAAAATAACCAACCTAACGCGGCCATTGAAAACGGTTTGATTAGCCAGTTAATGATTAAAGTGAGCATCAGCCCTTTAGGGTTCTTACTGACTTCTTTAATCGTTGAAAAATCAACTTGCACCATCATTGGATAGATCATTACCCAAATAAACAGTGCAACAACAATGTTTACATGGGCCACTTCGGCTTTCGCTATTAGCTCAAATAAAGGCGGAAACATCACCCCAAACGCCACACCGATGGCGATAGCTGCAGCAACCCATACAGATAAATATCTCTCAAAAACACCCATTTTCAGCCCTTAATTGCAGCAACGAGCAACACGAGTTGGGCGATCATCCCCCATCGCATTTAGCCTTGCTAACTCGTTTTCTATAAAATTAGGTTCGTTTACCACGGTCGAGGTAATTGCTTGTTTCATCCACATAGGTAGAGTCGGGTTTAAAGAGTAAAACACCCACTGCTGGTGTTTTCTATCCGACAAAATGCCCTGTTTTTTAAGTTGCGCTAAATGCCTTGAAACCTTTGGCTGGCTCTGCTCATTAAGTGCCGTCATTATTTCGCATACGCAAACCTCTTGCTCAACGGCGATGAGCAATAAGCTTTTTAAACGAATATCATCTGCAAGGGCTTTATAAAATGTAGTTGGTGAAATCGATGCTGGTTTTTCTTTGTTATGGGATTGCACAAACTGTTTAATTCGCTCATTGAGCTCTTGCAAGGTTTTTTCAAAGGCGTGAGGTTCAGGACGCGTTTTAGGATCAATAAAGTCCCATGCAAGGCAATGGCTGCCATCGACGCGATTAGCGCATTCTTTTACAGCGTCATCACATAGGGTAATGACGTAATCAAAATGCAGATTAGTGACATCGTTTAAGTGCTTTGAGTGTAAGTCATCGGTTTTTAAGCCAAAATGTTCAATCGCCGCAAGCGTACGAGGGTCTACCGCATAAGGTTCGGTACCCGCACTAAACACCTCAAACTCACCTTTACCATGATGTTTAAGCAACGCTTCAGCCATAATTGATCGGGCTGAATTTTCTGTACATAAAAAGAGAACTTTCACGACTCACTCCATAATAATTTGGTTATATAATATTTTTGTTATATAAAGTGCGCAAGTTATTTTTCTTGATGACTTAGTTTAAATTGAACTAAAGAAAGAATCTGGCGCATCTGTGCGCCAGCTTAGATTTTGCCGTGTTTAGAGGGTTATTTTGCTTGTAAGGTTAAATAGTCACTCATGACTTTTTCAAGCTGATCGTAATCTTTTTGCTGAGTAACAGCCCCTGCGACCACCACCTGCGTTGTTGGCTCATACATCACCAAAGTGCCCCAAAAGCCACCATGTTGATAAACTAACGTGCCGTTATATTCTTTTGCGAATACACCCAAACGATAAGGACTATCTGCAGGTAAGCCTTTATCAGATAGCATGAGTTTGAGCGTTTCTGAGTGTTTGAAGACCTTACCTGAAAATAAAGCCTGATAAAATTTAGCCATACCGATTGGGCTGGCAACAAGCCCACCGCCACCATATAAATCGACTGTTGGGCTCCAATTAAAAGTATCGGTGCCATGCAAATATTGATGTACGCGTCGCGACTCATCCACAGCAACTGTATCACCACGTTCCCAGACCACATTTTCGATATGATTTTTATCGAAACTTAAGTATTGGCGAACCGCTTCAGGCAAAGGTAAACCTGTCACTCTTTCAATAATATGGCCGAGTAACACATAACCGGTATCTGAATATGAGAAACGTTCACCAGGTTTGCCAACTGGATCGCCCCACTCTACACACCCTTTAATTTGCTCGCGCATCGTAATATCTCGCTGCGGATTTGCCATTATGCCAGCTAAATACTGATCGCTTTGGGCGTGATCGTATAACCCTGCCGTATGACTCAGCACTTGCTTTAGCGTCATTTTATCTAGGGCATAGCCATCGCTTTCAAGAAGCGCAAAAAAGTCGTCAGAAATTAACTTATCAAGCGTTGTATCAAGGTTTAATTTACCTTCTTCATGCAAACGTAGCACCGTTGCCGCAGTGAAGGTTTTAGTGACACTGGCAATTCTAAATAAACTATTTGGGTTAATAACTTGCGGCGCATTTTCTTTACTTTGCTTTGCCGTTGAAAAAGCATGTCCATCATCAACAATCACATGAAGTGCAAAACCTGTAAGGGGAGCTTGTTGATTTGCATTGAGAATTTGCCCCATTAAAGCGTGGTGAGTTTCGAGAGGCTTTGTAGGCTCTGCAGTCACAGGTAAAGCCACCAGCGATAGAGCAACAAATAAAGAGCTTAGCGTTTTTTTACTCGCTTGAGAGCACCGACGTTCCATAACATTTTCCTTAAATATAGTCCTTAAATAGCGCCTACAGCTTTCGAAAAAAGGCAATTAAGCAGCCTAAAACTGCTTAAATGACATTAACAAACGACTTTCGCCTTGTCGAATTAATAAGTTAATACTACTTAGCAAGCATATTCACAGCCATAATAACCAGCAGCCCTGCAAAGATTTTTTTGATGGTAGACACAGGTAAACGATGCGTTGCTTTTGCACCTAATGGCGCGGTAAACCACGAAGTACAAACAATACCAAACAAGGCAGGCAAATAAACAAAACCAGCAAAGCCTTCTTTTAATGTAAAGTACTGACTGCCAGAACTGATGTAACCCACTGAGCCAAATAGCGCAATGACAATACCGCACGCCGAAGCACAGCCAATAGCTTTTTTCATATCGACCGAGAAAAACGTCAGTAACGGCACAAGTACCGCACCACCGCCAATGCCTATCATGGCAGAGAGCCCCCCCGTGATGCTTGTATAAAATGTTAAAAGGCCTTTATTAGGTAGCGAGCGTGTTGTTTGGCTATCATTTTTACTGCCTAAAATCATTTTTAGTGCAATAAGCAATACACTCACAGCAAATACAATTCGCACTACATGTTCTGGTAATAGTGAAGCCAAAAAGCCACTGATAAGTGCGCCTAATGCAACCCCTGTCATCACCCACGGAGCCAATTGCCAAGGCACATTGCCATTTTTGTGGTGGGCAATAGCTGATGAGGTTGAAGTAAACAGAATTGAGGCAAGCGATGTAGCAATCGCCACCAGCACAACTTGCTCAGCAGGTAACACCTGAAAGTGCAGCAAGATCATGCTTAATATGGGCACAATCACCAAACCGCCACCAATTCCTAATAGCCCAGCTAAAAAGCCAACCCCGCTGCCAAGTACGGCGCAAGCAATAATAAGCACGATTAATTCGTTCATTGTATTTGTCTGTGTTGTTGATTTAGGGAACCGAGTATAACAACAATAAAGTACGGGGTTGCTCTCAAAAGTCCTGTTAAGTAGTGAATATTACTCACGTTTTATATGAAATTACTGCAACTCCAATAAATTAATTTAGAAATCTAGACGTCCAAAACAACTTAAAAGCATTTTTTCACTATCCGTTCCTAAAAGTTTTACTAAAACAGTAAATATTTATGAATCTGCCTCATGTTTTACCTGAAATAAAAACGTTTTTCTTCATGATACTGAGCACGTATAAATTGATACCCAAGCCACCTCAAAGTTAATGACCTAGCGATTTAAGGAAGGTGAGCAGCAATCATTTATCTCAGGAAATATGGACACATTGCTATGAACAACGATTTTAAATATACAGTTAAAAGTTTAAAGCTAGACGAAAACTATCACCCATCTAACAGCACGCGTATTACAACTAACTTTGCTAACTTGGCACGAGGCGCAAGCCGTCAACAAAATTTGCGTAATGCATTAAAAATGATTGATAGCCGCTTTAATGCACTAGCAAATTGGGATAACCCGCAAGGCAACCGCTATTCCGTAGAACTTGAAATCATTTCGGTTGATTTAGAAATTGCGGGGAGCGCTGAAGCTTTCCCATCTATTGAGGTATTAAAAACCAACATCATTGATCACCAAACTAATGAACGTATCGAAGGAATTGTTGGTAATAACTTTTCATCGTATGTACGTGATTACGACTTTAGCGTGCTATTGCTTGACCATAATAAAAACAAAACAGAGTTTACTATTCCAGATAACTTTGGTGATCTTCATGGCAAACTTTTTAAAAGCTTCATAAATTCAGAAACCTATAAACAACACTTTAAAAAACCTCCTGTTATTTGTTTAAGCGTTTCTGATAATAAAACCTATCATCGCACTGAAAACCAACACCCGATTTTAGGTGTTGAGTATCAACCGAATGAGTCGTCATTAACCGAGCAATACTTTAAAAAAATGGGCTTACAGGTGCGCTATTTTATGCCACCAAACACGGTTGCTCCGCTGGCGTTTTATTTCTTTGGTGACCTGCTGAATGATTACACCAACCTAGAATTGATCAGCACCATCAGCACCATGGAAACATTCCA
The DNA here is from genome assembly GCF_021532595.1 of Pseudoalteromonas sp. OFAV1. NCBI lineage: Bacteria > Pseudomonadati > Pseudomonadota > Gammaproteobacteria > Alteromonadales > Pseudoalteromonadaceae > Pseudoalteromonas > Pseudoalteromonas sp. OFAV1. Next base: position 54,740 of record NZ_JAKGBG010000018.1, on the reverse strand, counting down.
AAAAATCTACCGTCCAGAAATTTATAACGCCAATGCCGTGGCGGGTAGTTGCTATCAACCAAATTTAAGAAACAACGATCACTCTATCACGCAAATCGTTTACGACCGTGAAGAGCGCAGTCAACTGGCTGTTGCACAAGGTAAATTTACTGAACAACACTTTATTAAGCCTTATCAATCAGTACTTGAGAAGTGGTCTACTAACTGCACTATTTAATGAGAGTAAAAATGAAAAAGTTATTACCGACATCTACAGCAGGCAGTTTACCAAAACCTGCTTGGCTTGCTGAACCTGAAACCTTATGGTCACCTTGGAAGTTACAAGGTGCAGAGCTTACCGACGGCAAACAAGACGCACTACGCGTTGCCTTACAAGAGCAACAACAAGCTGGCGTTGATATCGTGAGCGATGGCGAGCAAACCCGCCAGCACTTTGTGACCACCTTTATCGAACACTTAAATGGCGTTGATTTTGAAAACCGTAAAACAGTGACCATTCGTAATCGCTACGAAGCCAGTGTACCGAGTGTGATAGGCCCGGTATCACGCAGCAAACCAGTGTTTGTTGAAGACGCGAAGTTTTTACGTTCGCAGACCAAGCAACCTATAAAATGGGCGCTGCCAGGACCTATGACCATGATCGACACCTTGTACGACGCGCACTATCAAAGCCGTGAACAATTGGCGTGGGAATTTGCCAAAATCCTCAATCAAGAGGCAAAAGAGCTCGAAGCCGCGGGTGTGGATATTATTCAATTTGATGAGCCTGCGTTTAATGTGTTCTTCGATGATGTTAATGACTGGGGCATTAAGTGCCTAGAAAGAGCAATCGAAGGCTTAAAGTGCGAAACCGCCGTGCACATTTGCTACGGCTATGGCATCAAAGCCAACACTGACTGGAAACAAACACTGGGCAATGAATGGCGCCAATACGAAGAAGTATTCCCAAAGCTTCAAAAGTCGAATATCGATATTATTTCGCTGGAGTGCCACAACTCTCGCGTACCCATTGAGCTATTAGCACTGATACGCGGCAAAAAAGTGATGGTTGGCGCCATTGATGTAGCAAGCAATGAAATTGAAACCCCTGACGAGGTAGCACACACATTACGTGAAGCGCTTAAATATGTTGATGCCGATAAGCTTTATCCATGCACAAATTGCGGTATGGCCCCCCTCCCTCGCAACATAGCAAGCGCCAAGCTCAGTGCGCTAAGTAAAGGCGCAGAGATTGTGAGGGGGGAGATTCTAGCGGCTAGGCTCTAGCTCTAGGAGTAGTTGCGAGTTACTAGGGGAAAGGTGAAAGTTGCGAGGATCGAGGTGCGAGGTGCGCATCTCCCTCGAGCCTTGTCGCCATAAATGACGACCTACATTGTAGGTCGGGCTTTAGCCCGCCAGATTTTAAATTTGAAATGGACCTGATTCTGTAGCAGCGATTTCACATCGCGTTTATGGTTTTATTTTTACGAGAGTATGTTAGCGAGTTACTAGGGGAAAGGGGAAAGTTACGAGGATCGAGGTGTGCACCTACCTCATCCCTTGTCGCCATAAATGACGACCTTGTAGGTCGGGCTTTAGCCCGTCAAATTTTAAATTTGAAATAGAGCCGGATTATACGTAAGCGTGAAACGTGTTTCGCGCGCCCGAGAACTTAACCCCTAGCGCCATTGTTAACCTTTAGGGTGTTTAAGCTCAAGCAAGTCCCATTTGTTGCCATATAAATCTTGAAACACCACCACAGTACCGTAAGGCTCTTCCCTTGGTGATTCATTAAATACAACACCTTTACTTTTCATGCTGTTGTAATCACGCCAAAAGTCATTGCTGTGTAAAAACAAAAATACTCGACCACCGGTTTGATTACCAACAGCATGCATTTGCTGTTGATTACTGGCTTTTGCAAGTAGCAGGTGTGTACCGTTAGAACCCGGTGGCGAGACTAAAACCCACCGTTTTCCCTCGCCTAAATCGGTATCTTCAATCAATGTAAATTGTAATTTTTCGGTGTAGAAGGCTATGGCTTCATCGTAATCATTTACCACCAGTGCAACACTGCCGATGTGTTGCTTTATCTCATTTTTCATTACAAAACCTTACTGCATAAAACCCATTTGGATTATCAGTGTGCCTATTAACGAAAAACAAAACAACTGATTAAGTGAATGACAGTTTAAAGCCGCAGCACAGCAATATCAGCGGATAAAAAACAAGAAAATAAAGAATAAAATATTCAAAGCAAAGACACCCAAAAAGCTCAACCAATTGTTTTAATTGATCATGTATAAATAAACACCAGAAAAAACACCTCGTCCCCAAAACGAAAAAACTCAATTAAATACAAAAAGTTAAATGTTTTTAGGTACAAAACAAAAGAAAATCCAAAAACATTAAACAAATAATAAAATATTCTTGATCTGTTCTATATTTGTACTATTTTAATTTAGGCAGCGACTGTATAGGTGTTGTATTTCGGTCACTGGTAATTAAAAAGTAAGATCCTTTAAGGGTCTTAGTTTCGCTATTAATGCTCAGTAACAACGAGTCAGATTAAAATAATAACAAATTTGAAAGGTGCAAAATGAAAGCTCTTCGCTTATCTAAAATGACCATTGCAGTTCAGTCAGCAATGCTATTGACTGCAAGTATGTCAATGCCAACCTTTTCACAAGAGGTGAAAAAGGACTTACCCACAAATAAAAATTCAGAAAAAAATCTCAAAGATGAAGAAATCGAAGTTATTCAAGTAACAGGTATTCGCTCATCTTTGCGTGAGAACTTGAATAACAAACGATATTCAGATGTTATTGTTGATTCTATTAATACAGAAGATATTGCCAAAAACCCTGATAAAAATATGGCTGAAGCGTTGCAACGTGTGGCTGGGGTACAAATTGAGCGACAATTTGGTGAAGGCTCGAAAGTGTCTATTCGTGGCACGTCACCCGAACTAACCAATACCCTAGTTAATGGTCAATCAGCCAAATCAGCATCCTATTTACCAGGCCAATCAGAAAGTAATGCCTTTGATTTTTCAAATATTCCAGCAGAGCGTGTTTCTAAAATTGAAGTCCATAAATCAGCCCGTGCCGACCTTGATGCCGGTGGTATTGGCGGCACCGTCATATTACATACTAAAAAACCTTTGGAACAAGAAGATGGCTATGGGTATTTTAATGTTGAATCAGAGTATAACGACTCTTCAAAGAAGTATTCACCACAAGTATCAACAGCCTATAACTTTGTCTCTGAAAATAAAAAGTTTGGCGCTTCAATTAGCGTAAGTCATCAACAACGCAAGGCATTTCGTACCGGTTTTGAATCAGATGGTATTGCTGGTAATGAAGGCGCGATCAGCACAGGCTTTGCACAAACAGATGCAATAGAGTGTCCAACAGAAGCATGTGCGAGCAGCGATATCAATCTGCGCCATATGAATAATCATGCCCTAATCATTACACGTCACATGGCGTTAAATGGTTATACCTACGGTGACTTAGAAGCAGTCGCAAATAATGGTGCTTATTGGCCAACAGAAGATCCCAGTAACTCTGGTGTATGGAACAACTATACACAAAATTGGGGGCAACTCGATGAAGTGATAGACCCAACTTATATTGACCCAGTATGGGGGCTTTTTTGGGGTAGCAGAAGAGAAGCAGGGTTAGGTCAAACTCCTGCTAGAACATTAGGTAACATGGTCTACGCGCCAGCTTTCTCAACCAATGAAAGCCGCCTAGATACAACTTTAAACTTTCAGTGGGCACCTATTGATAACTTAAGTTTAAACCTAGAGATAAATCAGAATAAATCTGATCGAGATAATAAAAATGACAATTTATATGCTCAACCACACCGTATTGTACAACTGCTGTATAGCAACGAAGTGCCTGGCATCGATCCCCGACTCGTGATGGATCCTGAACGCGATATTGTTTTATCAGCAACCTACCCTATTGATGGCACAAATTTAGTTCGCGGTGCAGGCATGGTCTGGGATGGTAACAACTATTACGATGGCGATATTCGATGGGGTGAAATGATCCGTCGCGACTCAAACGATAGAAGTGGCACCGAAACTGAACAAAATCGCTACCATCTTACTGTTGATTTTGAACACGATGACTTTGTAATGAAGTTTCAAGCTGGTCACACAGAAGCAGAGAGTACCGTACTCGATCGTGGAACCACACTTGCCAGTCGTTATGGGGATTACGAAACGCTTTACTCAGGTGACGATGCATCTTTAAAAATCCCAACTTATGAAGGGGTCAATTTAGGGTATGGATATAACCCCGATACCGGCAAAGTATATTGGGGGCTTGAGGCTGACCCATCACTAACAGGGCAAGCGCTTATCGATGCACAACAGCGCGCTAAAAACTTCTTGCTTGCGCCTACTAACGAGTTTTATTTACTAACGGGTGGCTTAAATAACTCTGCTCGCTACCGTGAAAACACCGAAGATTTTCTGCAAGGAGATATTACGTGGTCTTTCGAGAATGACTTTTATATTGATAGCATCAAATTTGGCGCTAAGTATCGCGATATAGAACGTACACAGCGCTACTATACAGAAGGAGCGCGTTTTCATGGCTATGCAAATGAATCAAGTGAATTCCCTCTCATTCTAGCAGAGCAAATTGTAGGTGGTACGGTATCTGGCTTAGACTCTGCGGGTCATGATATACCTAATGAATATTTTGATATCGACCAAGCAAAACGTGACTCATTGCTCAATGATCACTTTTTATTACTCAATTCAGAAGGCACACCGAATGAAGGTGCTTGTGTAGATGCAATCGCAAACTCAGCAAACCCTGAAAACTATTATGGCTGTCGTTCTGGTTTAACTGAATCGGCAGGATCAGCCTATAAAGTAACTGAAGAATTACTAGCCTATTATGCAATGGCAAACTTCAGTGGTGAAAAATTCAGAGGTAATGTAGGTATTCGCGTAGTCGACACACAACGAGAATCTGTCGGTAATGAAGTGGCAAAAGATGAAAATGGTCAGCTTCTTTCATACCCTATTGATGAAACCGATCCAAATTATGTCGCGGGTCTTGCTGGTTTTAATCAGTATTCGCCGCTTGTGCAAAAAAGTAGTACTAAAGACTATTTACCAAGTTTTAATATTGCTTATGACCTTGCTGACGATCTTGTTCTAAGAGCCGCCGCGTCAAAGAATATTTCTCATCCGAGCCTTACTCAGCTCAGAAGTAACTTTAGCTTAGTAACCGAACGTTACCGATTCTATACTGACGGTAGACAGCAAGATTTAACGCCAAATGGAGATGCTGAGCGCCTACCAATGGATTCGCAGCGCCGAGGATCGGTTGGTAATCCAAACTTAGGTTCATATTCATCAGTCAACTCTGAAGTAGGCGTAGAGTGGTACTTTGCTGAGTCATCTATTTTTGCCATTACAGCCTTTCAAAAAGATATTAAAGATATGGTGCGATCATCATCTCAAGTTCAAGACTTAAGTTACCTAGGGGATGAAGGGAAAACAGATGATAACGGTTACTCAATATACGGAGACTACGTTGTTAGTTCTTACTTCAATACAGGTGAGCAAAAAGTAAAAGGGCTTGAATTTCAGTTACAACATGATTTCGGTAATGGTTTTGGTGGCTTAATTAATTACACTTATACAGATGTGCCGGATCAAAAGTTCAACACCTCAACCTTTTCATATGAAATAGCTGATATGACTGATACAGAAACTCATTTGAGTGATCCGTCTCAACGTGAGTACTTTGAAGTTACTGGGTTTAATACTCAAACAGTTAGTCAAACAGAACCTATGTTTGGACAGTCACAAGACACCCTCAATGCATCTATTTATTTTGAAAATGACACTTTTTCGGCACGGTTGTCATATAACTATCGAAGTGAATTCGCCAATGCCAGCTTTACAGACGGTATTCGTTACACTGATGCACGCCAACAACTCGACTTCAAAGCGACCTATCAAATCCTAGACAATTTAGTAGCAAGCTTTGCAGTAACAAACTTAACCAATGAAAATGTTGTGCAATACATAAAAACATCACAAATTGTTAATGACCCAGTTATTAATAAAATGAAATGGATCGACGAGATTGGCGAAGATGGTGTCGCAACAGGCAATCGCGTTGTCGCTAAAGATGAAAATGGCAACAATATTATTGAGTCTTCTGTCTCAGGAGAAGAGGCCTTTGCCATTTTATCGCAAGCAAGTGGTATTCCTGTTGAAGAGTTAAAACCTTATTACCAAAATCATTTAGATAAGATATTTGTTAATGAGTGGACTAATGGCCGTCGCTACTATTTAGGCATAAACTGGACCTTTTAGCGATTATTTTTCTATTAAGTGGTTATTAAAATAGCCACTTAATAGTTTACATCTAGCCTTCGCACCTCATTTACAGCAACTCGATTAAAGTAACTACTCAATACTTGTTAATCATCTGCAAAATAAACAAACCTGTTCTAACGCCCAACCATCAATTTAACTTTTAAAAAAGAAATTCTTTAAGCAAATAACCCACTACAAAAAACTTAAGCCATTATTTAGCAATACTTATTTTCTAAATCCTCAATAAAACAATAATAAAGAAGTAAGACCAACTGGATAACCTAACATCTTTTTGCTAAATTAATTTGAACCATGGAGTGGGATTTAGTTAAAGGAACAACAATGAACGAATTTGATATTTTCATTAAAAATATTGTTTTAAATTGCATACGTGAGCAAGGTAGCTGCAGTGATCTTCATGAAGAAGATGAACAACTAACTTTCTATGTGAACATAAACAGCAGCGATAAGTTATGCTCCCAGAAACAGTTTAAAATAACTTACCCAATTAGTTACTCAATTGAGTCTGCACTTAGATACGAAATCGATTTACTTAGATACCTAGATTCAGGTGAAATAAGAACCCCTTTTACATCAGATATTATTGAAGTGCTAAAATCAGAGCTTGAGTATTTTGTATCAAGCAGCAAACCGCAGGGTGAGTACCATATTTGTTGATACCTGAGTGATAGCCTGATAAAAAAAGTTTTATCAGGCTATCACTAATCAAGTTACTGCCATAAATTTGGAAACACAAAATGCTTTCTTGCTGTAGCAGTGACGTGGATCATTTTTATTGTATACGCGCAATCAAATGGCAAGCTCTTCATTAATCTAGCCAAACATTGCCGGTTTGATGTGTCCAAAATATAGATGCTTTGCCATCACTACGCTGATAAAAATGCTTTACCTTTATCAGATGACTAACTTTTGAAATGACCTTTATATTGCCTTTAACAAACGCAATTACTCGTTGCTGTATTTTAAGTTTGCTGGTTCTTCCTGCTAAAGACTGCTAAGTGAAACTTTTAAACACAAAACAAGGATGCTTTGATTGGCTATTTTCAAACATCCTCATTGTGTATTCCAATTAATTCATCAGCTTATTGGTAAAGTAATTTTAATTTGTTTGGTAATAAAAGCTTGTTTTAGAGAGTGGTTTTATTATGTCGTACTCTAGGCCAAAAGCATTTCTATCACCGCTTTTAGGTATAGTGTATTTGTCTAAAAGGACTACTCCCCAATGATTATCGCTAAGGCCACCAAAGATCACATTGACGCTGTCATACTCATCTTTTGTAATAGCTGCAACCTTATACTCAACCATTAAATCTCTGAGTTCTTGTGTATCAGCTGATAGCTCCATCAAGTTTGGCTCTGCATCAGGGCTTAGAATTTTATAATCGGCAGAGGGTACAAACCCAGCATATTTTGATGGTGTATAACTTATTAATTGGGTGGGAGAATAAAAAGTATTGTTAACACGGTACACGTGCGGCGCAGATTGCTGGACAAGTTTTAAAGTTTGGCTATTTTTAAATGCCAAAATTTCTGCCTCCGATACATCTAAAAATGACCGAATTAACTTAAGTCTTTGTTCAGTACACTTTTCTTTTTTACAAATAACTAAATTTGGAAGTTTTGTTCCAACTTGCTCTTTAACATTTAAAAACTGGCTACCAAGCACACCTAAGTTAAAGTTAGTGAACGCTTGCTTATCTTTGTCATTTTTAAATTTAGTGGCATGAATATCAAAGATGCTAAACGGATAAAAAGAGGGTAAGTAGGCAAGCTCTAAATCGGTTTGCGGCATCATTTCATCCATGTGCTTTAATACCGCGCGATATTCTTTATCTATTTCATCATTAAAATAGTCTGGTCTTTCAGCCAGTGCTGTAACAGAAAATAAAAAAGCACTACAAAGTAATATTTTGTTTAACATGAAAAAATAAATCCTTTTGATTAAAACTATTTTGAAAACCATACCATTTGGGTAAAAAATTACATAATTTTCAGTTGAGCCACTTTCAAGCTTGAAAGAAAATCAAAACAGATTAAAGCATTAAATTATTTATATTTTTTCAACATTAAATCTTACAAGCAACAATTTCATTATGCTAAGCTAGCTGCAATTATAAAAAAATATCATTGATTGGTATCAGAGTAGCTGTATGGAGTAATGATCAGATGATAAGGATATTGTGCATATTGCTATTTGCAACCAATGTGGCTGCAAATGATGTTCAGAGTGAAATCAACCGTGTTCTTCACGGTTATACAACATATTCTGAATCTGTCGAAATTTTAGCTAGATTAGAGCAGCAAATACCTTATGCAGATGTGCAAGATGATGCGCATGTAATGGCATTTAAATGTTGGTTTTCTAATACATCTACTCCTAGCGGGCTTAGTGAATATAAACATTTTCTAGAAACAGCCAAGCCAATCATCCAAAAAGCAAATAATATTACCTTAAAACATGAGCTTGCTGTCTGTGAAGCAAATCAAGAGTATACACAAGGTCATTATCAAATAGCTCTTGAGCACTTAAAGCCTATAATCAACACTACATCAGTAGAAAAAACAACCTCCCCTAAGCAATTATCAACCATCGCTACTGCTCACATTGTACTTAACCGAATTCAGTTAGCTAAAGGCAACTATCAAGAGGCATTCGACTCTGCAAAAACTGCTTATCAGTTATTTGAAAAAGCAGGTAACGACTACGAAAAAGCACTCGCATTAAAAGAAATCGCCGATATTCACATAGCGTTGTACAACTATGAACTTGCAATTGAACAATTGCAGCGTGCTAAGTTAGCGCTATCGAAATTTAATGAGCAAGAGCAATACAAGGTACTCGATTTACTCGCGTATGCTTATGAAGAAAAAGGCGACTTAATAAAGGCGGTTGAATTATACGAGTCGATTAAAAAAGATGTTCGTCGTTTCGAAAGTGATAATGGCTATGCTTACATATTAATAAAGCTGACAGAACTCAATATAAATTTAAACAGGTTATCTCAGGCAGAGCCATATCTAACTGAGCTAAAAACACTTTCTGTTGATGACAGTTGGATTTTGACTCTTTACAACTTCACTAAATCAGAATGGTACTTGGCTACAGCTCAGTTGCAAGCAGCCGTTACATCTCATGAGAAGATAGCCGGGCAACAACAATCTTGGCCCGAGAGCTTACAGGAGCGCTATTTAAATTTAACCTCACAGCTTGCCGCTGCAACAGGAGATACTTTCTTACAAATAACATCTCAGCGGCAATTAATCGATTTAATAAATAAAAAACAGCAGGCTTTAGCAAATAACATGCTTATTTCTGCCAGATTAAACTTTAACTATGAGCAACAAAACCGCGAAATTACTCGTTTAGAACATGAGTCAAAGCTACAACAAAAGCTTTTAGCAGTAGCCGAAGATAAGTCATTTTGGCAAGGCTTAACGGTGATGATAACTTGCGTATGTTTACTGCTATTCGCCATTTATACCTTCAAACAAGTTCGCCAGAAAAAGTATTTTGAAATACTCGCTTTAAAAGATGAGCTTACCGGCATACCGAATCGAAGAGCTATTCTAAATTTAAAACGAAGCGTCATGCTGCAAAACAAACTCAATAAACAAGTCAGCTCTTTGATTTCTATCGATATTGATTATTTCAAAGCGGTCAATGATCAATACGGTCACGATATAGGTGATGAATTAATCATATCCATAGTCAATACGATTGTGCACACAGTCCGTTGCTCTGACCGGGTAGGTCGTGTTGGTGGCGAAGAGTTTTTAATTGTGCTTGAGAATCAATCTTTAGAAAATGCACAGGAGATTGCTGAGCGTATTAGGCTTTCTGTTGCCGAAAAGGAGCATACCTCATTATCAATAAGCGCTACTGTTAGTCTGGGTGTCATTGAAATTGCACCTAACGAAACAACGGAGCAGGCCACGAAAAGGGTTGATTTACACCTTTATAAGGCAAAAGAAGGGGGACGAAATACTGTTTTCTCTTAACTTTTGTAGGAGTTCAACAACAATCAAATAAATAGACTTAGGTTTTAATAAACAAATTAAACATTCAACTTTGTTCTGATTTTACGATAAATAATACTTAATATGACAATAGTCATAAATCTGTAATTTAATTAATTCATAATTGGCGCTAATTTAATCACCTAATGTAATGAACAAGTAATGGACAGTGCCTTGGTGCAACTTTCGTTTGCACTCCCCTCTAATGAAGACCCTTTATGTGCAGCGCTTGCGCATACTATGGAATATGAACAATTGCATTTTGCTGCCAATGAGCAAAAGCGTGTTGTATTTTGTTGTGTGCTACCTGACGATGCTCACGAAGGTGATGTGATCTCTATTAGTGCAACACGCCCTGATGCCCGCGAGTCTGCCTATTTTACTGCGTACACGTTAACACAACACGATTTAGAACAGCACGTGATCAGCCTTACTTTAGAAAATGTCACGCACAGTGGCGAATTTGTGCTGCAATTAATGCTGCATGGCATGCATGCAACACTTAAAGACAGCGCCCAATTCGATGTTAGCATTGCTGCAAGCACATCAGCAGAGCTTTTAACTAGCGAGCAAGCTAAAAACCAAGGTCTACGCCGTTACATCAGCAATATTGGCGCAACCTTTTTAGCTTTTTTTTAGGGTCTAGTCAGCAAAGCTAATTTTACCCATGGTAATATCGGGGATCCCTTGCTCGGTATTACCAAAGCGTTGTTGCCCACCCGACAAGCATTCGTTCGCTAAAATAGCAAATAACACAGCCTCTTTTGCATCTGGATTTATACCTAACGAGTCAGTGTTATTTATTACAGTAAGCTCTGGGCAATGAGCCAAAATAATCTTCATTAATAATGGATTATGAACCCCACCACCACTGGCGTATACAGCCACATCAGTTAAGCCTTCACTGCATTGGTTAATTGCCTTGGCAATCATGACTCCTGAAAACTGCACTAAAGTTGCCATAACATCAAAGTGCGATAACGCTTGCGTATTTGAACGTGCTTGTGCCGCTGCTAAATAGTCTAGATTGAACACTTCTGGCCCGGTGGTTTTTGGAAACCCTAAACCAAAAAATGCATCATCACACAGCGCAGTGAGTAAAGCTTCATTTACCGCGCCTTTTGTTGCAATAGCGGCATCTTTATCATAATGAAGGGGTGCAAAGTAACGCTGTACATAGGCATCCATAATGGTATTGCCTGGGCCAATATCAGAGCTAAAAACCGCTCGTGGATCAGCCGATTTTGGCAAGTAGGTTAAGTTTGCAATGCCGCCCATGTTTAACAATATGCGGTTTTCACTGGTACTTGTGAAGTATAAATAATCACCATATACAGCAAGCGGTGCACCTTCACCACCCGCTGCTATGTGTTTTTGTCTAAAATCACCTATGGTGGTAATGCCAGCAGTCACTGCAAGGTGATCGCTATCGCCAATTTGTAGCGTTGCATTGTCATATTCTGGGCGCTTATGTTGGTTTTTAGGGCAGTGATAAATTGTTTGACCATGACTGGCAATCACATCTATCTGCTCATTTTCGACCCCCCAAGAGGCTAACGTTTTTGCGACCATTTCACCATGTAACTGGCCAATCCATGGGTTGAGTAAAGTGACTTCTTCAAGGTCGCACTCGCGTTTGGCGAACACTCGTTTTACACGCGTTTTATAATCATCGTCATAATCAACGGTGGTAAACTTTAATACTTCTACATGGGTGTTCATACCCTGCCCTGATACTTCGCATAGAGCGATATCAAGACCATCTAACGAGGTACCACTCATCAGACCAATAATTAATTTTTTTTCTTTTTTTGCGCTTAAATACAGTTTCTCAATATGTTGATGCATAAATAAATCACTTAAAATCAGCTTATTAGATGTAAATAAGCGGGTTGACGACTTGGAATAGTTTATATTTTAAAATAATAGATTTAAAGAATAATTATTGCAAAGATTTTTAAATTGCTTTAAAACTGTACCAGTGTTCTCCCCAAAAGGAGAACACGACGTATCATAACAAAAAGTATGACTCTTTAAATTAACTAAATGGTCTAGGTAGTAAACCAACCTGCGTTGATTTAAATGATAAAACGCAAGGGAATCATCATGAAAGCAAAGACAACAACCGGACATCGCTCACTATTGCTGCTCTCGCCTTTAGCTCTAGCTGTAAGTTCAGTAATAAGTTATGCCCACGCAGAAGACGCCGAACAAGTTAAAAAGCCTGAGGTGATCACTGTTACAGGTTCACGCATCCAACGAACTGAGCTGGTTTCAAGCAGCCCTGTCGTAAGTGTTGATGAAGCACAAATTCACTTAGATCGCGCAGTGAACGTTGAAGATATTACCGCAAAACTACCACAGGCTGCAGCAGGTGCTAACAGCACAGGTGCAACAGTGGGTGACTCTTTCGGCTCATCAACCATTGATTTACGTGGCCTTGGCCAAAACCGCACATTGGTGCTGATTGACGGTACTCGCGCCGTACCATTTAGTTTTCGTAACTCGGTTGACGTAAATACCATTCCTGCCGGATTAATTAAACGCGTTGATGTATTAACTGGTGGTGCAGCAGCGGTTTACGGTGCCGATGCCGTAGCTGGTGTTGTTAACTTTGTTTTAGACGATGATTTTACTGGCGCTGAATTCTCAACCAGTTACGAAAGTGCCGACGGCGGTAACGAAAAGCTTAACTTTGAAGCTATTTTTGGCGGTGACATTGCCGATGGCAGCGGCCATGTAACTGGCTATATCGGTTATACTGAGCGTAAAGAACTATTAGCCGGCGAGCGTGACTACGCGCTTGAAAACTCAACAAGCATGATCAACAGCGGTGGTTATTATACTGACGTTGCATCTGGCAATAGTATCGGTATTGCTGATTCTGGTGCTGTAACAAGTGAGCGTCAAACAGCTGATTTCACTCCTGATCGTTATTTAACTCAACCAATGGACCGTTTTTCTGCGGGCTTATTATTCGACGTTGATGTCAGCGACAGTGCCATTGCTTATGGCCGCGCAATGTATTCTAAAGTGACCGTAAATGGTGCTGGTGCCAGTGGCCAAACACCGATTTTTGTTAACGAGCAAGTAACCCTAACGCAAGACAATGCATATATTCCTGATGAACTACGCAACCAACTGACGTTTGACAGTGAAGGCAATGCCCTTGTTAATGTTGAACGTAACCTAGGTTTAGGTGTGCAACACACCGAAGCGGTACGTGATTCAATGCAATTTCAACTAGGTTTAAAAGGTGATATAACAGACTACCTATACTATGACGTATATGGTCAGTACGGTAAAACCGACGAAGTAGCCACCATTTATAATAATGCGTATCGCAATGATAACAGTGGTAATAGTCGCTTTGCAGCCCTTGCAAATTCAGTGGATATTTTTGATCCCAACCATGATTTCAGCGACTTTAGCGATCCGCTGCTTTATACCACTCGCGACCGTACTCAAAGTGTGATCTCAGCAACACTATCGGGTGATTCTGGGTTCTTATTTGAATTACCAGCCGGTGCTATCGATTTTGCAATCGGTTATGAATACCGTAAAGAAACCGGTAAACAAACACCGGGCGATGCATTTAGAAACGGTACCAGCTTTGCGTCTATCAGCGCATTTGATATGGATGCAAGCTTTAGCTCAGAAGAGTTCTACGCTGAAATTTTAGTGCCTATCTTAGTTGATAAACCTTTTGCTGAAGAGCTTAGCTTTGAAGGTGCCTACCGTATTTCTGATTACTCAAATACCGAAGCAGAAGACACCTACAAACTAGGTATCAACTGGGCAATTAACAGCGATATTCGTATTCGTGCAAACCGCTTAACCGCGTTTAGAGCACCTAACTTAGGTGAGTTTGCCAGCCCAATCACAGCGCTATCGTTATCATTATTTGACCAAAATAGCGATCAATTTGTACCACGACTAGCAGGGCGTTATAACGGCGATCCATGTTTACTTGGTACCGGTGATGCGACCCAATGTGCTGCGTTTGGTGCGCCGCCAGTTGGCACTGAGTTCGACTCAAGTACAGCAAAATATACCTATGGTGGTAACCCAAATATTAAGCCTGAGCAAGCCGAGTCAGATACATTAGGCATTGTTTACACACCTAGCTATTTAGAAGGCTTTGACTTATCACTCGATTACTACAGTATTCGCGTAACAGATGCGGTAAGCCAAATTCAGCCAGGTGCTGCGCTACAAAGCTGTTATGTTGACGACCCGAACCCGAACAACCCATTGTGTGGAGCGGTACTTCGCGATCCAAACACCGGTTTCATTAGCACAGCTATCGTTAATGACTTTAACTTAGCCGCAATTGAGCAAGAAGGTATCGACGTTGCAGCAAATTATGTCATTGATGCACCAAAGCAAATGGGTGGTCGTTTTAGATTCTCGTACCAAGGTAACTTTGTTACTAAACAAACGCGCCAAAACAACAGCACAGTGCCTGAAGTTGACTGTAAAGGAACTTATGGCAGTGCCTGTTCGGGTGACTTTGCCAGTGTTTTACAAGCTGACTACAAACACCGAGCAAGCATTGATTGGCAGTTAGATAACATGAACTTCCAACTTGGCTGGCGCAGAATTGGTGAAGTAGAGTATGCTGTTGACCGTTCAGAAACAATTTCAGCACAAAATTACTTAGACTTTGCCGCTGCATGGCAAGTTAATGAGGAACTTGCTGTTAACTTTGGTGTCGATAACTTATTAGACCGTGAACCACCAACACCTGAAATAGGCGCAAACCACTTTAACACTGTGAGTGATTATAGTGTGATTGGCCGCTCGGTCGGTGTTTCACTAAGATATGCTCCAAGCTTTTAATTAATCCTACTGTTTTAGCTACACAGGATTGATCCCCTCAAGCGCACCCTGCCCGGTGCGCTTTTTTATTTTAAACAGGCAGTCATATATCAACAATAAAAAAGGGACAGCGTTTAGATTGTTGGTTATGATATGAGCAACAAAAAGCAGCAAGGAAGATGTAATGCTCAAATCAATAAAGTCAAAAATCCCATTTATTTTCCTGATTAGTATTAGTCTTTTTTGGGGTATGTATTACCAAGGTAGCCACCCATTAAATGACTTTGGTAAAGCAAACTTTGAATGGTTATACCTACTTGATGCACTGATAGTATTACCTGTACTTTGCTTAATATTAATTAAAAATAAGAAAGAAGCGGCTTTTAAAGCATTGATGCTGTGCTCACTCGCGATTTTAGTGGGGAGTTACATTATTCCCGAACAAAACAAATTTTTAATGAATTACTTAGAGCAAGGTCGTTACGGGCTTTTAGCTTTGATTGTAATTTTAGAGCTAAGTGCTCTCATTACTGTGTACCTGGCAATAAAATCCGCTTTAGGCAAGCAAGCCGATCCAGATATAGCTATAGAAAGACCAATTAATAAGCTTTTCAAACAAAGCGTAATTGCAAACTTTTTATGTTTCGAAACACGGATGTGGGCTTTCTTATTTTACGCTAAACACATTAAACCAAGCTATTTCACTGGTGAACAACATTTTAGTTACCATAAAAAAGATGGATCACAAGCTAACTTACTTGGCTTTATTTTTATTATCTTGTTAGAACTGCCACTGATGCATTTATTTTTACACTTTGTATGGTCATCATTAGCAGCAAACATTATCACTGGTTTAACTATTTTTAGCCTTTTATTCTTTACTGCAGAGTATCGAGCGGTCGCAAAGCGCCCTGTTTCAATTAGTAAAACGCAACTCATTATCCGCTATGGGCTATATCCTGCTTACAATATTGCTTTAGAAAATATCAAAACCATTGATTTAAATGCCGATTTCATTTCACGCGCTCGAACAATCAAGCGCTATAATTATTCAGGTTGCCCAAATATTAAAATCACGCTCATTGAGCCTATTGGTGATATCAACATTGTTTTTCTAGGACTAGATAACCCTCATCATTTTAAAGACTCAATCAACAAGGAGCGAAAAAATGCCATTTAACCAGCAAGAACGCAGCGCGCTTTTAGCGCTCAAAGGTGTGGGGCCAACGGTGATAAAACGGTTTGAAGAAATCGGTATTGAATCGTTTGAGGAGTTAGCCGGGTTTGATGCCAACACCATTGCTGAGCGAGTAGCATCAATGCTGCATTCAAGTTGTTGGCAAAATAGCCCGCAAGCGAAAGCGGCAATCAACGCCGCTATAACGCGAGCAAAGCAAGGCTAAAGCTCAATCACTTCTATTGCACCGCGCTTTTGCATGGTGACATACACTTTGCTTTGCGTATCGTTAAAGGTCAAATTAGTTGGATGCTGGCCTTTTAATTGGTAGCTATTTAATAGCTTGCCGGTAGGCGATACTTCAAGCACCTTTCCAGCACCGTAACGAGTGATAAACACATGTCCTTGATTATTAACGCGCATGCCGTCTAAGCCATGCTCAGCAAACTTAATCAAAACTTTTTTATTGCTAATGTTTAAGTTCTCATCTAGGTCATATTGCCAAACTACTCGCTGCACACTCTCGTTCACATAGAGCTTAGTGTTGTCGTTATTAACGGCAATACCATTGGTGGTGCCCATGTTTTTTTCGAGTAAATGCGTGCTGCCATCTGCATTAATACGCCAAAGTTGGCCCGTTTCGTTCGTCCAATTAGGGTCACTTGCAAACAACGCACCGCTTTGGGTGATAGCAATGTCATTGGGTTGATTCATGTTGCTATTATGGGCGAACACTTCTGCTTTATTGCTGCCTGCAGGTACTTTTAAAATATTGTGATTCACGTAATCGGCAATAAATAAATTACCTTGCGAGTCAAACTGTAAGCCATTACCAACGCTGTCATTTGGTAGCCGTACAAATAACGATGTTTTGCCCATGTTATCAACGCGGCCAATGGTTCCTTGCTGGGCATAGTTCACCGCGTACAAGGCACCGTTATACATGGTTGGTCCTTCAACGCCTTGAGTAAAAACGTTATCTTTAACAAAGTCTTGGCTATCTATCGCTAGCGCAGCAGGCGAGCAAATAAGTGCGCTCAAAACGAAAAAATGACGCGTTGATTTCATGGTAATCCTTTTAATTATCTAAGCTGGTATACACTGCTAATATGGGATATTCGTTTTCACCAAAAGATAAGGTCAAAGAGCGCCTTTCACCATCATCTAACTTAATGCCTTCGTCAAAGCTTTGCGGATGTACACGACGCCCATCAGCAAACAGCGCCATAATGTGGTCAGCCTGTAAAATACGCGAGCCTGATGCTTTGTTTTCAATCGTCACAACAGCTAAACGACGACCACTTTCACTGCTCATTAATACACTATGGACAATGCTAAATTGACTTTGCTTTGGGTAATGTTTGTCATCATTTTCAAATGCAAAATTACCGCTTTGCAGCATCACTGGATCAACCGATAACACGTCGTTATTTGCATAAGCATTAACAGTCACCAAGCCCACTAACAAAATACGCTTCATTACTATCCTTTTAAGTTAGCTTAATTTTAAAACAGCATACACCGTTCCCATATTTAGCGCAAAAACTCATCCTAAAAAAGGTGGTGCGTTATCAAGTGATTACAATTTTAGTGTTGATTTTTAATGTTATGCCCGCAAAACGTTAAAGGCGTATCTTAATTTACTGCTGGCAAAAGGAGCCTAGTATGTCTGATATTCAAAATCGTCAATATATTCTTGAATCTCGCCCAAGTGGCGTAGCGAATGAAAACAATGTTGTCTTAAAAACTAACTCAGTATCAGCGCCAAAAGATGGCGAGGTATTACTCAGGACCATTTATCTATCACTTGACCCCTATATGCGAGGACGAATGAGCGATGCTGAATCATACGCTGATCCTGTAAAGATTGGTGATGTGATGGTAGGCGCAACCGTATGCCAAGTTGAGCAATCAAACCACCCTGACTACCAAGAAGGTGAATGGGTATTGGCCTATACAGGCTGGCAAGAATACGCAATAAGCGACACTGAAGGCTTAATGAAACTGGGGAAAAACCCTGAAAATCCTTCGAATGCACTTGGTATTATGGGTATGCCTGGTTTTACCGCCTACATGGGGCTTTTAGATATTGGTGAGCCAAAGCAGGGCGAAACAGTCGTGGTTGCTGCAGCTACAGGGCCTGTTGGTGCAACTGTAGGGCAAATAGCCAAATTAAAAGGCTGTAAGGTCGTTGGCGTAGCTGGCGGTAAAGAAAAATGCCAACATGCCGTTGAAAACCTAGGCTTTGATGCTTGTATTGATCACAAAGCAAATGATTTTGCAGAGCAGTTAACCGCAGCGTGTAATAATGGTATTGATGTTTATTACGAAAATGTCGGTGGCCATGTATTTGATGCCGTGTTACCCCTGTTGAATACAAAAGCACGTATTCCGTTATGTGGTTTAGTATCACAGTACAACGCTACCGAGCTGCCGCCAGGTCCAGATCGCTTATCTATGCTTATGGGTCACATTTTAAAGAAACGCATTAAAGTGCAAGGGTTTATTATTTTTGATGACTACGCCCATCGTTATGAGGAATTCGCAAAAGACATGCAAACATGGTTAAGCGAAGGAAAAATCAAATATAAAGAGCATCTTGAAGCTAATTTCGAAAATACGCTGAACGCCTTTAATGCGATGTTAAATGGTGAGAACTTCGGTAAAACTGTCGTGCAAGTTCAGCAGCCAATTTAAATTTCAAGGCGTGGTCAGCTTGGCTACGCCATTTTTAAGGATAACGAATGATTAAATTACACCATTTAAATAAATCACGCTCTAAACGTATTATTTGGTTACTGGAAGAGCTTGGTGTCGATTACGAAATTGTTGCTTATCAACGCAATAAAGAAACCTTCTTAGCACCTGATGAACTAAAACAAATTCATCCGCTGGGTAAATCGCCCGTTATTGAAGATAACGGTAAAGTAATTACCGAGTCTGGCGCAATTACTGACTACTTAATTAGTAAGTACGGCAAAGGCAAGTTTATGCCAAGCCAGCAAAGCGACAGCTATGTTGACTATCAGCAATGGCTGCATTTTGCTGAAAGCTCTGCCATGGTACCTCTTTTACTAAAACTCTTTATTACTAAAGATGGCTGTCAAACCAACTTTATTGCCGACTATGCCGATAATGAAATTGCTAAAATACTGAGCTATGTTAACCAGCAATTACAAGGTAAGCAGTACTTAGTCGATGACACATTGACCGGTGCTGATTTCATGATGTCTTTTGTTGTAGAGCAAGTTGCTCAGGCGGGTAAGCTGTCGTACTTCCCTGAAATCGAACGCTACTTTGAGCAGCTAAAAACTCACGAAAGCTATCACACAGCCAATGAGCTAGAAGCAAAATACGACTGATCTAATATGCAGTGACAATTTATAAACTGTCACTGTTTTCCTTCTTCAAGAAAATAAAGCTGCAAAGCTACCAATCAGGTTACACACACTTGGTTGCGTCCCGATTCTTTTGCCTGATACATAGCTATATCCGCAGCCTCTATTGCTGTTTCAATATCATCGTCAGCGCGAATAGAAGAGACCCCAAAAGAGCCGGTAATTTTTATCGATTTATCTTTACCTATATCTATTTCAAGTTCTTCAACACCGACCCTCAAGCGCTCAGCAAATGATTGAGCACCTTTTAGGTCTGTTTGTGGTAAGCATACTAAAAACTCTTCGCCGCCATAGCGATACAGATGATCATATTTTCTTAGGTGAGAGTTAATACACTTAACAAGAGCAACCAATACTTTATCTCCTGCGGAATGACCATATTGATCATTAACACGTTTAAAATGATCGAGATCGATCATAATCAACGCACAGCTAAGTGACTTTCTTTTCGCAAGCTCATGCTCCTCTCGCAGATTGCTAAGTAAATGAGTGCGGTTGTTTGCACCTGTTAGAGGATCACGATTATGCAAAAGTTTAGAGAAGTCTTCATTCACTGCCTCAAATAAATAGCGGACTCTATCTAAATCTTCATGAAATTGATCCAAAAGATTGACCGGGATTTGTGAATTAGCTTCATTCAAAGATAAAAGTACTTTAGCCCCGTGGTGCATTTTTTGATGTGCTATTTCAATTTCAGCAAAATACGGGTGTAAATTTTTAGAACTAGAGGGGAGTTTATTAAACCAAAGGCCAAATTCGCATAATGCATGAGCATTATCGTCAAGATCTTCTTCACATGCTGGTACATTGGCAATAAGGCTACGCAGTAAGCGTTTGTACCAACATTGATGCCATTCAATTGCTTGCTCAATTGCAGCAATGAGTTCTTCAAGTTGTTTATTTGAAAGTGAAAATATCCGTTTGCCACCTTGATCAGCAGTAGCCAATTATCAAGCACCTTTTCATTATTTTCGTAAACTAAAACAATAGTTTAAAAAGTCTATAAGCTCAACAGCAAATTAAAAAAGTCGTGACTATTATTAAACTCAATCAACTAATCGATAACCCACAGCGGGCTCAGTTAAGATATGTTTAGGGCTTGCCGCATTTTGCTCAAGCTTTTGCCTTAACTGACCAATATGTACACGCACGTATTCAGGACGATTAATATACTGCTCTCCCCACACCTCAGATAAAATAGCGTTATGCGTTAATACCTTGTCTTTTTGCTGAAATAACAACAGCAAAATAGCGTACTCTTTTTTCGTTAGTTTGACTTCTTCAGCACCTTTACGCACCACATGTTTATGCGGGTCGATGTGAATATCGCCACATTGTAGGGTCAGGCTTGGTGTTGTTTGCATACGCAGTAGCACCCGAATACGTGCTAGTAATTCGTTTGCGCTGAATGGTTTGGTCAGATAATCGTTAGCGCCGTTATCAAGGGCGGTGACTTTTTCTGTTTCGCCGTCGCGCGCAGAAAGTACCAAAACAGGGAGCAGGCTCCACTGCCTAAACTCCACCAGCCAATCTTGCCCATCCATATCGAGCAAACCTAAATCAAGCAGCACTAAATCAAACTGCTGCTGGCTTAAAAGTGCAAACGCATCAAGCCCTTTCGCGCACACACTGACTTCATGGTTACTTGCTTTGAGCAGTGTTTTTAAAAAACTTTGCAGAGGCGGTGAGTCCTCTAAAACCAAAATATTAGCCACGGCTGTTACTCCAAATTAATATAGCTGTTGCCTGCTTTGTCTGCTCATTGAGGGTTAATTCAAAGCGCCCCTGATGACATTTAGCAACCACATCGCAAATAACACTCCCAAGGCCAACGCCTTCATCTTGACTCGTCTCGTGCTTATTAGCAAAAGGGTTAGTTAACACAATTTGGTATTCGTCTTGTGTTTCAATAAATTGCATGTTCGCCGAACCATCTCCGTAACGAGCTGCGTTTTCGAGCATATTGGCAAAGGCAATTTCAAGTAAGGTTTCATCGCCAAAACAGATGCTTTGATGCTGAGCTTCGATGTGCAGTTTAAAGTTATGTAGTTGTTGCTGACGGCGTGATTTAGCTTCGCTAATTAAGGTCAAAATGGGTAGTTTTTGCCATTTAATATTCTCAGCTAACTTATTCACTTTACTGAGCTCCATGACTTTATCAAAGTGCTGGTTAAGAATTTTACTTTGCTCATAAATATTAGCAGCTTGCTCTTTGATAACCTCAGAGCTTAGTTGAATATCATCATCAGCCAACATGCTTGATGCGCCCATAATGGTCGCTAATGGTGTTCGTAAGTCATGGGATAAACTGCGCAACAAGGTGTTTTTTGACCTCTCTAGCTCCGCCTGTACTTTTATCGCCGCTGATTGCTCGCGTAGTAAGGTTTTTTCTTGAACCTGATACAGTAAAGAGCACGCTGTATTCGCCAAAGCAAGTTGCTCGGCATTAAGCGCTTTAGCAAACGCGATGCCGCCAAATTCAGCTTGTTGCTCATTTAAATAAATAAACTGCTTAGACGCTGTTAACTGCCAATCACATGCAACCTTTAAATGTGCGGCCATGGTTGTTAAAAACAGCTGCTTTTGTTCCTCAAGGCTATCGAGATCATTAAGTTTTTTAGCTAATTCATACAATAAGCGACTATTACTTGCATGGGCTTGCACATCGCGAACCTTAGTATTGAGCTCACCGGCTAGGTGGCTTATGACTAAACCCACAATCAGCATCACCAAAAAGGTGACCACATATTCAATATTTTCGATATGAAAAGTAAAGTAAGGCACCACATAAAACCAGTCCGTGCAGGCAACACTCACCAAGGTAGTAAGCGCAGCAACACGACGATTACTGCGCACCGCAACCCAGGTCACCCACAGCAGCTGTAACATAACAATATCGGTGGTTGTAAACAGTTCTCGAAACGGGAATATCACGAGCACCACCACAAGTGGCATCAACACACTTAAAAATGCGGCTTTTAAATACTGTATTTTGAATACTGACTGCATCATCTTTTCACTTATCGTTTGTCCCTATTAGATTAAAGGGTTTTCAGTTTTGTCACTATAAAGTTTTTATAAAGTTTTTTTATCTCAGCATAAAATCTTTATAAAGCTTTCAACCTCTCTAAAGACTTCTGTTTTTTTGCTATTAGCATTTAGCGCGTACCCACAATAGCGAGAAAGACAATGGCTCAGTTTGCAGTAATCGGATTAGGACGTTTTGGCGTAACCGCCTGTTTAGAACT
The DNA here is from genome assembly GCF_021532595.1 of Pseudoalteromonas sp. OFAV1. NCBI lineage: Bacteria > Pseudomonadati > Pseudomonadota > Gammaproteobacteria > Alteromonadales > Pseudoalteromonadaceae > Pseudoalteromonas > Pseudoalteromonas sp. OFAV1. The sequence goes on along the minus strand of NZ_JAKGBG010000018.1, from coordinate 31,718 downwards.
TTCAAAACAAGGTCATACAGTGTGTGCTGCCGATATTAGCGAAAGCACCGTTAATCACTATGCCGACCAACTCAGTTTTACTGTGGTGGTTGATGCCAGTGATGAAACACAATTAGCACGGCTCGATTTACCCAGTTGCCAAGCCGTATTGGTGGCCATTGGCGAGAATATTGAAGCCAGTATTTTATGTGTATTGCATTTAAAAAACTTAGGCGTAAAGCAAATTTGGGTAAAGGCCTGTACCAAAAGCCATCATCAGATACTAAGTAAACTCGGCGTTGATCGCATTATTCACCCTGAAGAAGAAATGGGCGTGAGGGTTGCACAAGCGCTTAACTACCCAATGGTTAATCAATATTTCCCGCTTAACCAATCCACGTTTATTGTTGAACTAGGCATTGATCTGCAACTTTCAGGTCGCAAAATTGGCTGGCTACTCAAAGAGCGTAATAGCGATATTAAACCGCTCACACTACGACGTGATGATTATTTCAATACAGAGCTGACTAACGACACCGAACTGCGCCACGGCGATAGTCTGGTGCTACTTGGCTCTAAAACCTACTTAACTAAATTAGCAAAACGGTTTCGTGCATTATGATTAACTGGCAAGCCAATGTTTACCCTAAACAATTTAGCGGTGTAAAGTGTCGTAAGCGGCAAAAAATAAACCCACCTTTAGTGCTCACTATCGGCTTTATTGTGTTAATTATGCTCGGCACAGGCTTACTCATGTTGCCAATGGCAAGCACCCAACCGATCAGCTGGCTCGATGCATTATTTACGGCAACCTCTGCGGTTACAGTAACAGGGCTGGTGGTCATCGACACCGGTACTGATCTGACTGTATTTGGTCAAAGCGTAGTAATGCTGCTGATTCAAATAGGTGGTATTGGCTTTATGACAGTGGCGGTGATTTCAATATTAAGTTTAGGAAAAACTCTAGGCTTACAGCAACGTTTACTAGCCAGTCGCGCTTTCGACACTAACGATTTAACCTCGGTGATCAAGGTTGCTAAGTATGTTTTAGTGTATTCATTAGTGATTGAGTCGGTGGCATTTTGCTTACTCTTTATTAGTTGGTTCGATGACTACGGCGCACTAAAAAGCACCTATCACAGTCTGTTTTATACGATTTCGGCGTTCAATAATGCGGGTTTTGCGTTAAGTGGCGATAGCTTATCGGCATTCAAAGGCGATATAACCGTAAACCTGGTGATCACCACTTTGTTTATCATCGGTGGCTTAGGGTTTACGGTGCTGATTGATATCTACAAACAAAAGCGCTGGTCATTACTATCAACCAATACCCGTCTGGTGTTAATTGCTACCTTAGTGCTCAACTGCATCTCATTTATATTGATTTTTTTCTTTGAACACGCCAATCCCGCAACATTAGCGCCGCTATCAACGTCTGAGCAAATATTAACGGCTTGGTTTCAAGCGGTGACACCCCGTACAGCAGGATTTAATACCCTACCGATTGATGGTTTGAGTCAAGACTCAACGCTTTTGACTATGCTGCTGATGGTGATTGGCGGTGGTTCAGTCAGCACCGCGAGCGGCATAAAACTAGGCACCTTTGTGATCCTAATTTTAGCGATGCGCAGCTATTTAAAACAGCAAACCACGGTTACCGTGTTTAACCGTCAGCTGAGCGACAAGTTAGTGATCAAGGCATTAAGCGTCATGATACTGTACTTATTTATCGCTTTTACCAGCATTATGATCATCACCAAGCTTGAACAAGGGTCGTTACTTGATATTACCTTTGAGGCAATTTCGGCACTCAGTACCGTAGGTCTTTCGCGAGGTATTACTGGGAATTTAAGTGCGCCTAGTCAGCTCATCATCATATTGCTGATGTTGATAGGTCGAGTTGGGCCACTAACATTTGCTTATTGTTTTGCTCGCCAGCACAGCCAACCTTTGACTTACCCTACTACCAGTATTCAAATTGGCTAAAAATCTGTAAAAAAGGCAACCAAGAAAAGGTTGCCTTTGGACTTTATTTGGAATTTCTAAGTAGAAATTAACTTAAATTCTTCATCTTCAAAACTAGTAGCAAAACTGTAGATACTTTTCCTATCTTCAAAGAGAGTGAATTTTGTATTAAGCATTTCCATTTCATTAGTAACTTCATCGTATGCTTTTAAAAACTCTGTTTTTTGGCTTTTGGGCTTCTCAAGCGTAAATAGCATGTTTTGTGCTTCAATAGCTCCAGCCTGAATTAATCGCCTAACGCGATTTATCCATTGTTCACCGTGTTCTATTAATGCTAATGGTTTTGTTTGATTAAAAGACAATGGCTTTATTGCTTTAGTAATTTGACTTCCTTTTGTTACAAAAGGAATATCAATTTGAACACCCAAGCCAGCAGGCAATTTCTGCTGAGTATAATGCACGCCCCTGATATTATCTTTTAAATCTTGTCTTAGAGCCTTAACCATTTGCTGTTCGCGGTACTCTTTAGTCACAAAGTTTCTGGCTATATACTTGTTATATAGCTGTTCAAGTGCGATTTGAGGAGCTTCATGCAGTACAGCTCTTGTCTCACTAAAACTAACAATCCCTTCCCTGAACCGAGTAACTTCTTCAAGCAACTTAACTTGTTGTTCGCCATAAAACCTAGAGCCTAAGCTTTTCACTCTTGTTAATTCTTTTTCAAAAGTAACTAAAGCACTTTTATAAAGCTCACCGTTTAAATCGTCAAAAAATTCTGTAACTCGACCAAAGCTTTTAGGTGCTAATTTGTAGTCAACAAAACCTGTTTTTGGAGAGAATAATAATATTCCAACATTGGCAAATTCTTGTGTTTCACTGAAAGGCATAAAACGTATGATTGAGTATTTGCATAAATTTTTCATCTTATATCCTCCCAAAATTTTGCCAATTTAAATTGTTTTAATACTACGATTATTTCACTCTCAATGCTATCTAAATCATAATATTCAAGCCATTCTTCAGGTAAAGAGTTTATGACAGCATCAATATTTTTTAATGAAGCCTCCATCTTATCTTCGTACTCAACCCGGCTCCAAAGTGGTAACTGCGGATCATTCCAAGCTGACCTGCCTAAGTGTAATTCTTTATGCTTCTCTAAAGAAAAATTAGGTTCAAAAGACAAATTATGATCGAGTACATAAACTTCTTTTTTTAAGGGCTCATAGAACAGATTTGGATTACCTCCAAGGCTTGTTAGATTCCTATCATCATTTTTTATCCAATAATCAAAAATATAGAGATCTCTTAAAAGTTCATTTGATAAAAATTCCAACTCAGCAAATGTAACATCTTGAATATTAGGTATAAATCTAGAACCAAAACACATACCAGGACCAAGATCATCATATCCATATTCAACAAGTGCATCATCAACATATATGAGATCATAATCAGGGTTAGGTAAACCAAAACTTCTACATAAATGCGCAGCAATCCACTCTTTAACCAACCCTTTAGCTGTAGCACGAGCACCTTTTACAATGTATTGCTCATCATTTTCAGTCCTACACAAAAATGGTGTCGTCTGGCCTTGTTTAAATTGTCTGACAATTTCCGTAACAGCTAACATTTATATCCTTAAAAACTCAAAGCCTTATATAGAAAGTATAATTTTATTTCGCGAATAAACTTTATACACGTTTTTGTATATTTCAAACTATAAATATTTATTAAACATTAATCTATCCGCTACAACTGCTGTAGCAAGCTTTTAATGTCACTGTAGCGTTGCTGTTCGCAAAGGCCAAAACCTGATAGTTGCCTGACTTTATTACGAGTAAATAAAGGCACGCTCATGCCCGCTAAAAAGCGGCACTGTGTATCGATGCTCACATCACTAATCCCTTTTGCGGCTAAGTGCTGTTTAAGCTCAGCAACTTTACTGGCAATCACATTTTGCTCAGGCATTTGATGCACTAATGAATAGCTAAGCTTTACTTGCTGGCCTCTACACACTGAACAATGGCCACATTGCTGGGGTGCATTCTGATCATCAAAATAGCGAGCTAAGTTATAACTTAAGCAGCTATCAAGTTCAAAAAAGCGCACTAAAGTGGCGATACGTTTAATTTCAGCCTGTTCTTTTTCGATAAAGTATTGGTGAAGTTGCTGTGCTAAATCAGCGTGGTTTATTACCGAGTTATTCACCTCATACACTTGCGTGATACGTTTAGTTTCAAGGGCTATGTGACCTTTTTCGGCCAAATAATCGAGCGCAGCAACCACCCGTTTTCTATCGACTTGCGTGGCATGTGTTAAGGCGTCAAAGTTGAGTGTGCCCCAAATTTTCTTAAACTCAGTATGTTTGAATACCTGCTGTAGAAATGCTTGGCGCTGCTCATCAAATTGCTGAAGAAGTGTGTCTTTGTCTGTTAAAAACTTATATTTAAAATCGGCGTAATAGGCATATAAAGGCGTAATAGCCCCTTGCATTTCTAACTGCACCAGTAAGGTTTTTAACGCTAAAGCACGAATATTACTTTCGCTCGATAAGCTGTACTCTTGCATTTCCCACTGGTTATTAGTTTGCTCATTACGAATGTTATTGATGACATAGTCAATCCCATTTTGCTCGGGAGTGTCGGCATAAACGAAGTTTTCAACGGTATTTAAGCCATCTAAATTTGCCAGAGTAAAACAGTTTGATGGCGCATCATCTCGGCCTGCGCGGCCTATCTCTTGACTATAATTTTCAATCGATTTTGGCAAATCATAGTGGATCACAAAACGAATATCAGATTTATCAACGCCCATACCAAAAGCAATGGTTGCCACGACAATGTTGATTTTACCCGCCATAAAATCGTCTTGAATTTGCCAGCGTTTATCATCCTCAAGGCCTGCATGATAAGCCACCGCATTAAAGCCCGCTCTTGCCAAGCCTTCGGCTACTTGCTCGGCGGTATGTTGTAAGGTGACATAAACAATCCCAGCCCCTTGTTGGCTGGCTATAATACTTGCTAATTGCTGAGGCTTTTCTTGGCTTGCAACACTGAGCACTGACAAATCGAGATTGCTGCGGTAAAAGCCAGTTTGCACCACACATTCTGGGGCAATAGCAAAACGCTCACACATATCGCGCTTTACTTTTTTAGTGGCAGTGGCGGTAAGTAGCAATACCAAGGGTATATTAAGCTCGTCACGATAGCGCGGTAGCTTTAAGTAGTCAGGCCTAAAGTTATGACCCCATTCAGATATACAGTGTGCTTCATCAACCACCAGCATTGAAATAGGCACTTGTTTAATAAATTCACGAAAGCGCTCATTCTTAAAGCGCTCAACTGAGACCATTAAAATTTTCACCTTTCCTGCTCGCACATCACTCATTACCGTATGACTTTGCTCACTGGTTTGGCTTGAATCAAGGCTTGCCGCGTAAATACCTTTGCTATTTAAAAAGCTGATTTGATCTTTCATCAGCGCCAATAATGGCGATACCACTAAGGTCAAGTTGGGTAAGTGCAATGCACTTAATTGATAACACAAAGATTTACCTGAGCCAGTTGGAAAAATTGCCAACGACGATTGCTGATTTAATAACTGCTCAATGGTTTGTTGCTGACCTTGGCGAAATTCATTAAAGCCAAAGTATTGATTCAACGAAGTGTGTAGTGGTGTAGTCATCCTGATCCCTCACTGTCATTCCCTTTTTCAGGTAATGATAGGTCTCTTACTGCGAATTAGCCATACTAACGTGTTTGGCTCAATCTCCCAAGGTCATTCATATAACTAAGTTAACTACATTGTTCTTAATGGGTACTGACAAAACCACCAAAAAGGCGCACAATGGGTGGGTTGCCATGGGGTATTGATGGATGGATTTGCAATACCTAAGCGCTTTTTCGCAAGATTGTTTAGGTATTATACTTTTGAGGGCAACGTAATGATTAACCAACCTCCTAAAATCGTGATAGTCGGTGGTGGCGCTGGTGGCTTAGAACTGGCAACACAATTAGGACACAAACTCGGGAAAAAACGCCAAGCAGAGATACTTTTAATCGATAAAAACCGCAGCCATATTTGGAAGCCGTTACTTCATGAAGTAGCGACGGGGTCGATTGATGCCGATTTAGACGGCGTTGTATACTCAGCTCATGCAGCAAAACATCATTATAATTTTCAACTCGGCAGCTTTTGCCACTTAGATCAAACCAACAAAACCATTACTTTAAGCGAGTTAAAAGACGAGCTCGGCCACCGTATTTTACCTGAGCGCCAAGTGAGTTATGACTACCTAGTACTTGCTATAGGCAGTGTCAGTAACGACTTTAATACCCCAGGCGTTAACAAGCATTGTTTCTACCTTGATTCAAACCAACAAGCTGAACGCTTTCAGCATGCCCTACTCGATAACTTCACCCGTTTACATCAAGATGATGATCCACAGCATTCTTTAACCATTGCTATAGTCGGCGGTGGTGCAACCGGGGTTGAGCTGTCGGCAGAGCTTTATCATGTGTCAGACATGCTAAAAATGTATGGCCTTAATAAAATGACTGCTAAACGCTTACACATTGATTTAATTGAAGCGGGGCCGCGAATTTTACCCGCTTTACCCGAGCGCATTGCAAATTCGGCTAAACGTGAGCTGGTTAAGTTAGGAGTAACAGTACGCGAAGGCACGCAAGTAAAAGAAGCCACAGAAAACAGCTTTATCACCAAAAACGATGAACATATTAAAGCCGATATCATGGTTTGGGCTGCAGGCGTAAAAGCCCCTGATTTCATTAAAGACATTGGTATTTTTGAACTCACCCGCAATAATCAAATTAAGGTGAATCAATACCTGCAAAGTAGTGTTAACGACGATATTTTTGTTATTGGTGATTGCTGTGCATTTACTCAAGAAGATGGCACGCAAGTGCCCCCCAGAGCGCAATCGGCTCATCAAATGGCACAATGTGTTGAAAAAAACCTAATAGCCACACTCAAAAATCAGCCACTCAGTGCCTTTACCTACAGTGATCATGGCTCTTTAGTTAATTTGTCACGCTACAGCACGGTAGGTAGTTTAATGGGTAACTTAACCAGTAATAGCTTTTTTATTGAAGGGAAAATAGCGCGATTTATGTATATTTCGCTCTATCGTATGCATCAACGAGCCATTCATGGCAGCGCAAAAACCTTTGCATTGTGGATCAGCGAAAAAGTACTGCGCGTTGTTAGGCCAAAAATGAAACTGCATTAGGCTACAAGCAAAACATAGTCGACAAATCAGTTGTTTGTCGGCTATTTATGCTCTTCGTCCCTAAGTCATTGACATCACAATATAAAGCCATACAATTTCTGCAAGTTAAGTCCATGGATTGAATATGAAAAAAGGTATTTCACTCACAGTATTTATAGGCCTTTGTGCAGTAGGAACCTACCTGTACTTTGATAAACAGACCCAAAGCGAGACAGTTACTGCTAAATTGCCCATACACACTAATAATGTTGCTAGCCAGAGCTCTGTAACTGAAGATGTAAATAAACAAAACACCAGCAAAGCATCAGCTCTAAAAAAGTTACGACTTGCAAAGCTTGAGTGTGAGCAACAAAGTATAAAAGCCACGCAAGCGGCCACTGATCATAGCCAAATTGATGCTGCTCTTAAGCAAGCACTCAAAGACGGTTTACCCCTCTCAGAAATTTTAAGTTATTCAGAACTAACCAAAATATCTTATCGCTCATTTGAGTCCTTACTGATAAACGCAATTAAAAGTAATGCCGAAGAGCAGTTTCAGTATGCAGACTCAATAAGTATATTAAAAAACTGGCAAGGACTTGAGGTTGTTGATTATTTTGATGCCGACACTGTTAAAAAATTAACATCTAATGCTGAGTCTCTGAACATTAATACCCGTTCAATCATGTTCGACGTACCACTCCCAGAGCAAGTAAATAAAACAGCGCTATACAAATTATTAGATAACACTGATAACTTTAATACGTATTTAAAATCACCGTTTCAGCTAGGTCCATCGGCACTTATTTCGCCGTCAATCTTATTTATTCTAAATGCGCATAGTTTAACTGAGACAGAATTTGAAAATGCCATATCGACAAAAGACTTTACGATAAATGACATAGCCATTGCCATAAAAAGCAACTTACCCAATACGTATATAGCAGCATTAATAGCGCAAACGGCACAGTTAAGCGGTGTACCAACAGCCATGAGTGATAATTTTATTCATGAGCAGCTCTATTTAAATCTGGCTGATGTTGCAGTCAGTGAGTTCAACGTGCCGATATTAGAGCTTTTGAATGAGCGCGGTATTGAGCCAACCAATCTGCCCGATGTATTCACGGCGATGGATATCGCTCTTGTTAACTTAAAAGGTAGCTCAAACAGTCAAGTACAACCTATTGAAAACAAACACCGAGAGACATTAAAGTACCTTAAGGATAAAGGCTACAAAGCCCATGGCGAGCATGTGAGAGGCACATCAGAAGATCGCTTGTTGATGTTTAAGTCATCATTTTTACCAAACAGCTTATTGTTCGTAGGTGAGCAATTTGCCGCAAAAGCATTTGATGAATTAAGCGATATTCCCCTGATTGCAAACAAAGCAGCCTTCAAGCATCAAAGCAAAGATGATTCAGCTATTTCAGACGCGCTGCGTGCCTACGAAAAGCAAAAGCAACAATTTAAAGCCGCTGATGAAACGTGCCAACAGGTAGAACAAGATTTAAGTAATTTAGAAGCGATTAAAACCCGCTCACAAGCAATGGATGAATTAACACAACTCGAAGCGCGCCAAGGCCCATTGACCGCTGACATGTTGCAAGAGATTGACCCCATGCTTGTTCATTACTGGCATCTCATGCATTTTCGTGATTTAAGGCAACAAACCCCTTATCAACCAGATGCCTTTAAAGAAGCAATTAACAATAACGACTTTAATGCCCTCGCAACTATTACGCAGGGTGCCAAACTCAGCACGCACCAAACGAATTTACTGCTTGCAAAAACCTTAGAAAATATCGAACAAATGAACGCTATTTGGCAAAGCAGAGCTAATCCAACTCCACCTCCACCAAGCGCCCTTTACTTACTGAAGAATCTTCCACTATCAGATTGGCAATCATTAGCCGAAAATGGTTTTGATTTTTCGTTAACAGATACATTTAACATGGATATGTATTTTTATGCGACTGATCACTCGAATAAAGCAATTGAGTTTTTAATCAAATTGGGAGTACCCCACGACTTTTCAAAACCAGGACTAGATATTCTCGATCAAGCACTTGAGCAAAGTTATAACACGCAAACTCTTGTTGACTATATGCCAAATGCACTCAAGCTCGTTAACCATTTCGAGCAAAATCATTTTAGCCGGGTACAACGACTCAAAGAACTCGCTCCAAGCGTCTATGAAGCGCTTATTAAACTTGAGCCAAAACTCACACCTGCTGAAGGTACACTCATGAATAACTATCAATATAGCGCTTTATAAGTTCAATACAGAGCCCTAAAAACAAAAATTAACCTATCTGTTTAAAGTTCTAGTGCGTATAATACGCACTTTTTGTGGGGCGCAAAAATTGAACATTGTTACTCTGAGTGTATTATCACTTGCTATGTCTACCGATGCATTTGCCGCATCAATCACTAAAGGCAGTACACTAAAAAGCCCGCGCGTTTTAAGTGCGATTAAATTGGGTTTGATCTTCGGCTGTATTGAGGCCATTGCCCCTGTTATTGGCTGGCTAATTGGCAGTGCAGGTGCTGAATATGTTGAAGCCTATGATCACTGGATTGCTTTTGTGCTATTGGTAGGCCTAGGTGTTCATATGTTGCTTGAAAGCCGTAAAGAAGATGACGATGAAGACGATACATTAACAGCAACAAATAAACGCTCGTTAATGGCCACCTTACTTACTGCTGTTGGTACTAGTATTGATGCTATGACAGTGGGTATCAGCCTCGCATTCATGAAAGTAAACATTTACTTAGCAGCCGCCATGATTGGCCTTGCAACAACGGTAATGGTCACTATTGGTTCATTACTTGGCAATGTCATCAGTGGCTGGGTTGGTAAAAAAGCTGAAGCGATTGGTGGTATAGCTCTAGTGTTAATTGGCTGCGGTATCTTGTACAGTCATACTATGGCTTAATCTAACAACTCATCAAACGCTTCTTTGGGCATTGGTTTATAAAAATAATACCCTTGCCCAAGCTCGCAGCCTAATTCTAATAAACTCTCTAAATGTGCTTTTTCTTCGATTCCTTCCGCTACAATCTGTAAATTTAGAGTATGCGCTAAGCTTGTAATGGTTCTAACAATATCCATACTTTGCGTATCAGTGAGCATATCGCGAATAAATGACTGATCAATTTTTAACACATCCACCGGAAACAGTTTTAAATATGACAAACTTGAATAACCTGTACCAAAGTCATCAATAGCAATCGCTAACCCCAACGAAGCTAGGTTATTCAACATACTTTTGATTTCTTCGAAATCATGCATCAGTGCGCTTTCTGTTACCTCTAACTCTAGCAACTCACTTGGAAGCCCTATCTCTTGGAGTGTTTGAGCAACAGTATTGCAAAAGTTTTTGTCAGTAAATTGTTTCGCGGCAATATTTACCGCTACTTTTATTTTATAGCCTTTATCAGCCCAATCTTTGGCTGCAGCACAACTTTGTTTTAAAACCGATAACCCTAATGCATGAATTAAGCCCGTTTCTTCGGCAAGCGGAATAAAATCCAGTGGCGAGACAAGGTTATTATTCTCATCCCGTAAACGTACTAAAGCCTCTACGCCTACAATTTCCTCACTGGCAAGAGCCAGCTTGGGTTGGTAATAAACGTCTATCTCTTCGTGTTCAATTGCATTTCTTAATAGCTTTTCAATGCTTTGACGCTGCTTAAATTGATGTTCTAAGTCGTCAGAGTAATAACAAAACCGGTTTCGCCCTTGTTCTTTTGCTCTGTACATAGCAGCGTCTGCATGAGTCATAAGCTCTTCTGCGGTAGATGAGTCGTTTGGATTCATACTCACACCAACACTCACAGACAAGTTATAATCTTGACCATCAATGCGAAAAGGCATTGCCATCGTATTTATAATTTCTAGAGCAATACTATCTACGTTACTTGTCGATTTTACATCGGGGATCAGCACCACAAACTCATCGCCACCAATACGTGCGAGTGTAGTATTTAAATCAAGCAATGACTCTAGCCGATTGGCAACATGCTTTATAATCAAATCGCCTTTATGATGCCCTAATGTGTCATTTAAATATTTAAAGTGGTCGATGTCTATCAACATCAAAGCCACACTTTTTTTCATGCTTGAGGCGACTTTACACGCATGAACCACCCTATCATGTAGCAAAACTCGGTTAGGCAAATCTGTCAATAAATCATGATTTGCCAAGTGGGTCATTTTTACTGCCATTGCTACCGACTCACTAACATCATGAAAAACGATGATGCCACCAATAATGTTGTTTTCAATATCACGAATAGGAGCAGCAGAATCTTCAACGCGATGAACACGGCCATCAAAACCAACCAATTGGCTATTAAGGGCCATTGCAACAATACGATGCTCTTTTAAAGCAACTAAAATAGGATTCACTAAGCGTGTATTTGATGATGCATCAACCAGGTTCATAACTTCTTCAATATGCCTGCCTTTTGCGTCATCGGCATGCCATCCCGTCAAACGCTCTGCAATGGGGTTCATAAAGTTAATTATTGCGTTGTTGTCCGTGGCAATCACTGCATCACCAATTGAATTGAGCATAACTCGTAGACGTTCTGATTCATTCGATAGCTGTTTTTTTGTATTGGTAATAGAGGTGATGTCCGAAAGAGTAAGAATGACACCAGTAACCTCTTGCTCTATTACTCTCAAATTTATTTGCGCTCTAACATATTCAATCCTATTACGAGGATTGGGCAACTGTATATTTAAAACTTCTTGCTCTATGCCTTCAGTTAAACAACGATGAAAAGCCTCATACAGCTTTTCAGGTAATACATCTTTAGCGAAACAACCAAGCATTTGCTCACTGCTTTTTGCAAACCAATGGGCGGTTTCATCATTACTAAATAAATTTTCCTCTGTTTTTGACCAGTAAGATATATACACAGGAACTTGCTCAACCAATGTTGAAATATCATTTTTTGCTGCAAGAATTTGTCTTTCTTGATGTTTGATTTTTAATTGATTTTGTACTCTTAAACGACAAATAGTTAAATCGACAGGTTTAATGATTAAATCGATACCACCGCTTGCAAAACTCTGGTATTCAAATTTTTGTCCATTGTGTGAAGTTACAAATATGACACTAATTGATTGGGTGATAGGGTTGTTTTTAAGCTGTCTACAAACCTCAAAGCCATCCATATCTGGCATTTCAATATCAAGTAAAATAACATCTGGTTGAAATAATACCGCTTTTTTAAGCGCCTCAGCGCCATTATCGACACATTCAATCTCACCAAGGTCGTTTAAAGCCTCTAACATAATCATTAAGCTTGTTGGCTCGTCATCAACAACCATAATTTTACTGGGTTTGTTCTCTTGATGAGTAAAAAGCACTTCCGTCGCCTCTTTTAAAATCATTAAGAAAACTCTAGTCCTTTATTATTGCCATCGCCAATTAAAATTATTTTTTAGCACCTTTAACTATAGGAATTTAAAAAATGCGGCTACGCTTTATACAACAACTAGAGGAATCATTTTGCAACCTTTGGCAGCCAACGATTTAAAACTTGATGAGTCTGTTATTTTAATAGTTGATGACGAACCAATTAATACAACAGTGATTGAAAGTTTACTTGCTCCGCATTTTAAAACTCTCACCGCCGATTGCGGCGAGAGTGTTTTGCCCATGTGCGAGTCTCACTCTCCTGATTTAATCCTCTTAGATGTTAATCTAGGCAACACAAATGGTTTAGATGTATGTAAGCAGTTAAAAGCACACTCTCAGTACAGTCATATCCCGGTTATTTTTATTACCTCAATCATGGATCTTGAAGCTCAGGATAAATGCTGGAAAGTGGGCGGCGTTGATTTTGTCTCTAAGCCCGTATACGGCAATATCTTATTGAATAAAGTTAATGTTCACTTAACCATCAAAAAGCAAGCTGACCTACTAAAAACAATGTGCGAACAAGACAGCCTCACAGGGTTAAATAACCGACGCTACTTAAAAAGTACACTTGAGCAAAATATTCGTTTAGCAAAACGTTATGATAATCCTCTTTCGGTGTTAATGATCGATATCGATTGGTTTAAAGAATACAACGACACTTTCGGCCACCAACAAGGTGATGAGTGTTTAAAGTTAGTCGCTCAAGAAATTAAAAGAAGTGTTAACCGCTCAACCGACACCACTGTGCGTTTTGGTGGTGAAGAGTTCTTATGTGTATTACCAGATACTGATATCCAAGGGGCTCAGTATATAGCTCATAAACTATTAGCTAATGTCAAAGCGTTAAATATCACCCACCCAAACCCAGAAGCGACAACGGTGTCTATAAGTATTGGCAGCGCTACCTTGCAGGGGCACGAAAACTTAGATTCTGAACAATTGATAAAATGTGCTGACAAAGCACTGTATCAAGCCAAACATCGAGGCAGAAACTGCAGCGTTTGCCTACTTGCTGAAATATCAATCATTGCCTAATCTCAATGTAATCGAAAATAACACCTTCCAACTAAGATTAAGATGATGTCATACAACTTTGTGCGTAAAACTTCTCATCAATATTCAGAAAGTCGTCATCAATTTTATTGGGCTTTTTTATTTATTATGACGGTGTTGTGTTTAGCTATTTTTGTATTTGAACAACAATTAGAAAAAGAGCTAACTACTTCGATTAAATCACGTCTTGAGGATTCAAGTAGTACAGTGACCCTTCAAGTCCAAGAAAATATCAGTAAATACAAAAATGACTTACATTTCCTATACTCCACACCGCCTATTGCAGGACTCGCACGAGCAGCGGCAAATAATGGCAATGACCCCCTCGACAACACGACAACTGCACAATGGAGAAAACGACTTGAAACAATCTTTGTTGCTTTCATACAGGCAAACTCTGAGTTTGAGCAATTACGGGTTATCAGTACTCAAGATGCCGGCCAAGAATTGATTCGTGTTGATAGAGCAGCCGGTGGCATCGTCGTAAAAGCGATCAACCAACTACAGAATAAAAGTAGTCGTGATTACTATCAGCAAAGTGCGCAGCTTTCTTTGGGTGATATGTACCTATCTGCCATTACCTTAAACCGTGAATACGGTAAGCTTGAGTTTCCATACAAACCAATGTTGCGACTTGCTTTACCTATTTTTGATGAAAACATGCAACGTTTTGGTTTTATTATAGCCAATGTAAATACCCAAATTCTGTTTAACTCTCTGTCTGAGCTTGTTCAAACTCCTCACAGCTTAATTCTCACAGATAATGAAGGTTACTTTCTTATACATCCAGATCAACGTTTTAACTTTAGCCGAGATCTTGCACCTTCGAATCGCTGGGATACCACTTATCAAACTAATACTGAAAACCTCGGTGGCTTAGTGAGTATTAACGCTACCTATGATAATAATAAAAAGAGTGAAGTGCTCAGTCGCAGAATCCCACTTTCAGGTGATACTGAATCAGGCTTTATAACATCTCATATCTTACTCTCCCATGACGACATTGCAAAAATCCGCCTCGAGCGACGGATCAGTACGTATGTTTTCTTTCTTGGTGTTTCACTATTTTTGCTTTTTATGTTGGTGTTTTTTTATCGAAACCTCAAGCGCAATCAAGAGCTTGCTCAGGCAAGAGCCGTATCATCCGCTATAATTAGTGGCTCTAAAGATGCAATCATTAGCATAAACAACAAAGGGGTTGTTACCAGCTGGAATAAAGCAGCAACAAATTTATTTAGCTTTCAACGAGAGCAAGTACTCGGCACTGACATTAATACACTTAAACTTTTGCCAAATATCGATATACAAAAGGTATGTACCGAGTTAAGAGATAGTCGCAAGCGATATGAAATTGACATTGATTTTACACCTCAGTCACAGACTAGCTGTCACTTAACAGTCGCATTTTCTGCCATTATTAACGAGCATCAACAGCAATGCGGCACAGCAATTATTATTCGAGATAACACTCTCGAAAAAGAAGCTAGTAACAAAATAAAGCAAGCTAACAATGAGCTCGAAGTTAAAGTTGCAAAAAGAACCGCACAACTTGAAAAAGCCAGCCAAGTTAAAAGCGCCTTTATCTCTAATATCAGCCATGAAATGCGTACACCATTAAATGGTATTATTGGTACTCTGAATTTAATTAAACGCGAATCACTTAGTAATCAACAAAGGCATTACTTAGCAATGACTGAGGTAAGTGTGAATAACCTCAACGTGTTGATAAACGATATTCTCGATCTATCTAAAATTGAAGCAGGCAAGTTAGACCTTGATAAAAAAGCGTTTAATCCTATTAAGTTTTTTGAAAGCTTAGCTGGCAGCATGGCCGTTAAAGCACAAGAGAAAAACTTAGAATTTATATTAGACATCGCCGATGTAGAATTTAATTCTATCGTCACTGACCCTCATCGCTATTCACAAGTACTAACCAACCTTATTAATAACGCGATTAAGTTTACCAAAACTGGTTATGTTAAGTTTTCAGCATACACCCGTACCATTGATACAAACACCGCCGTATTAACATGTACTATTAAAGACTCTGGCTCAGGTATTCCTGACGAACATCAAAGCAAGTTATTTAATGGATTTACCCAAGCAGATAGCACCATTGCATCACAATATGGCGGTACGGGGCTTGGGCTTTCAATCTGTAAGCAACTTGCCAATTTACTCGATGGCGAGATAAGTTTTGAGTCAATCGAAGGACTAGGTAGTACATTTGAGTTTTCGATTCGCTTAAAAATTAATGACGTTCAAAAATCCCCTAGCAATCAGCGTTTAAGTGGCAAAACATTTGCACTTTTTGTTAAGCACCCAGAGCTCGAAAGTAGCATGGCCAAACTCATAAACGTGTATGGCGGAGAACTATCCAATATTGACATTGAAGACTTTGAACTCACTAAGAGTATGCCTTTCGAAACCCTTATTTTAGAACCCGGAAACCCACTATTAGCTAAGTTAGATAGTTATTGTGAAAATGAATGTTCAAGCTCATTACCATTTAAATTAGTTGTGCTAATAAATCCTACAGAACCCCCCCCTCAGGCAAGATTTTGCTCTTTCACACGACTATCTAAACCAGTGCTTATTTCTGAGTTTTTACTAAAACTCGCCGATGAACGAGTTGCACAAGATCTGAGTGTGCAAAACCAAAAACGTCGAGATAGCGATGCGCAAACACACATTGACGCCAGCGTCGAAGGTGCAAAAGTACTTATAGTCGATGATAACGAGATAAATGCAGCAGTTGCTAAAGGTACTTTGACAAGTCTTTCACTTCGCTTTGAAGTGGCTTCAAACGGTAGACAAGCTGTAGATATTTTGGCAAATACAGATGTAAATGATCCTTTTCACTGTGTGTTGATGGACTGCCAAATGCCCGTATTAAATGGCTATGATGCCGCCACAGAAATTAGGAATGGAGCTGCAGGAGAGCATCATATTAATATACCTATTATTGCTATGACGGCAAATGCAATGTTGGGTGAACGTAATAAATGTCTAAATGCAGGAATGAACGACTACATAACTAAACCCATTAGTGCTGATAAATTAATCATGACAACAGCAAAATGGATATCATCAGTGTTTCCTAAACAGCCAAACTCGAAGAACAAAGCTCCCGAAAATCAGGCGCAAGTTACCTCAGAACCAGAACATAGCGAGCTAATTACCGACGAAAAAATTCATTGGAACAAAGAAGCTGCCCTTGCCCGGTTGATGAATAACGAAGTGCTTCTTAATAAAGTGTGTAAGATGTTTTTAGACAGTTCTAATGAAAAAATAACGCAGTTAATCACAGTAATTAAAGAGCAAGATTATCACGGTATTGCCACAATAAGCCATGCCCTAAAAGGCACCTGTGGTGACGTTGGCGCCACTAAATTACATCAGCATTTTACAGAGTTAGAAGTACTCGCTGCTAGCAAAGGAAATACCCTTAAAGATATCCAACATAAGCTAATCGATATCGAGAAAGACTACGAGATATTACTCAGCATATTACAAAGGCACACCATAGCGAGAGTAAGTTAATAAATAACGATAAAAAAATACGGGCTTTGTCAGAACAAAGCCCGTATTTTTTATCGCGCTATGAATTTGTCTTCTAATTTTAATAAATGCTCTGTATGTTATGACAAACCACTAAAGGAATGACGCTATGAACGCTAAAACGCTGATTTTCAACTTTGATGGCACGGGCAGTGAGCCTCGTGATGCAGAACAATTTAGTGCCGCACACTTCAAAGAAGACGCCAGTATCTCAAATATTCTCAAACTTCATTTACTGTTTGGCGGTGCACTTAATAGTGAACCTGAGACCCCCTTCCCGAGCCAGCTTAGTTTTTATTACCAAGGTATAGGTACTCAAGGTAGTCGCTTTAAGCGTTTATTTAACCAGGCCTTAGCTCCTAGAGGTGATGACGTTGCCAGCATTTTAAACCGTGCAATGAATGACTTTAAAAGCTACTACGCTGTGGGTGATAAAGTTTTATTAACCGGTTTTAGCCGCGGTGCGGCTCTTGCGCGGCGCTTTGCAAAATGCCTTGAACCACTGATCAGTGATGACGTATACCTTTGTGTATTTGACACTGTGGCATCAATTGGTTTTTCAAAAGTAACTAAAGCAACTCGCGGTGCAGAGCATGTTATTTTTGAAAACTACACGCTAGCAAGCAATATAAAATCAGCCCTTCATTGCGTGGCTCTTGATGAAAAGCGCCGTGCTTTTGAGCCAACATTAATTAACAAAGCCCCCCATGTTGAAGAAATATGGTTTGCGGGAGCTCATTCAGACGTAGGTGGCGGTTATTATCGTGATGGATTAGCAGATATTTGCTTACGTTATGCCATTGAGTGGTTGATTGAACAAAGTGTCTCACTTAATCTACTGACAAGCGCAGAAATAAACTACAACAGTTTGCTCCCAGCTGAGCATCGCAATTTGATAGCGCAAGATGATGTGACAGTAACCCCAGATCCGCTTGCTCTGAGCCATCAGCAAAATTATTTTTGGTTCAATCCGTTATTCAAGCTTGTAGATCGCGAGTGTTGCGTGTTGGTTGATAACGAACAAAGCGAACACCCACCTACTATTCATTACACGGTTGCAGAACGTATCAATCGCTTAACAAGTTACCGTCCTGAATCACTAAAGAGCCTTAATTATGATGTACTTTACAGTGATGAAACTCGTTTAAGTTTTACAGGATTAAGCCCACATATTGCACTTGATAAACAAAATATGACGGTACTTAGCATAGATGAAAGTAAAGATGTATTTGTGTATGGCGCCGAAAAGTACAATCATACAGGCTTAATGTTAGAGCAAGGTGGTACCTATCGATTCACTCCCTACCCAGAACAAATTTGGTATGACGATGGTATCAGCTGTGGGCCCGGCGGTTGGCATCGCGACAATATTCAACTTGGAGTGAAAGAAATTCCAATGGCAGTGCTTGAACCATTTAGACGTTTGCCACACGCACAATGGTTTGCGCTGATTGGCGCAATAGACAACAACGATGAAAACTTGTTTGAGATTGCCGAAGGTGCCGATATTCGGATTGCAAAATCAGGCGAGTTTTGCCCTTTTGCCAACGACCTAAACCGCTTTTATGGTGCAAACGCGGGCCGCATAAAACTTCGTGTTACGCGATTAGGTTAATTTGTAACATAGCGAGCGATAATTTCTTTTATCGCTTGCTTATTCGACACAATTGCTTGGCTAATCGCAGCCCTTTCATTAGCATCCAAAGTTACTTTACTCAGCATCAAATACACATCGTTATTGTGTATTATATAGGGGTGAAGGGCGATACCACTGTGTTGATTATTTTGAATTAAATAAAGCCCTGCTAATTCGTCATCAATAAAAAAATCAACCCGCTTAGCGCTAAGCATAGCAACGCGCTGACGTAACGAAGGGACAGTGATCAGCTGCGATTTATATTTTTCCACAGTACTAAAGTGTGAAAATTCGGGGCCATAATAACTACCGCTGTTTGATAAGATAATTTGTTGTTGTTCAAGCAAGCCTTGCAGATCAAGCTTTTCTAAAAATGGTTTCGGATACCAAAATAACCGCATGACTTCTAGACGATAAGGCTCTGAAAAATAACTAAATGCATCTCGTTCTTTGCTATAACTCGCCGCAGGCAACAGATCAACATTGCCATGCTTTAGTTCAGCAAAGCCCCGTTTTGACGAAGGCATAATGACGTATTTAGCGCAAAACCCAGCTTCTTTAAGTACTAAGTTAACCACATCTATATCAATACCTGTGAGCTTTCCATTTTGCGTAAAAGTATACGGCGCCCACTGCTGACTAATTCCCACTTTTAAGGTTTTATCGCAGCTAAAAGCCGAGTTGCTTACTACAGCAACAACAAGTAAAAACAGCGCTTTTAACCCCATCAACCCACCTTAGCTTAACTACCTACAGACCGCTTTATTCAAGTATGGTTGATAATACCTGAAAGACCAGTGTATAAAATAAGAAAGGGAAAGTTACTAGTTTCAAGATTAGAGCATGTAGTAGCGATTTTATATCGCGTTAATCTTCGCGGCATAAAGCCTCTGCTACGTGGGTGTAGTGCAGAAGCTCTCCTGCTGTGTCTATGAATAGGAAGGGCTTCATCCGACAGGCTGCGATGAGCATGAAGCAAACATAAAACCACTTCTAGTAAATTGTTAGCTGTGCTTATCAAAGCCGAATCAAGGTTTCTATTTCTGGGGTTTATTTTGCTAATAATTAGGTGTTGTTTTTAATCGAAACAGTTGGCTACATTTTTTACGATTTTAAGTTAGCCTTAGGTAGTATAAAAAGATTATGTGAACGCAATGAATGGTCATTTCATTGCGCTCAGAGGGTGGCAATATGGCTTAGCATTTACCAAAGTAAGCTGTTGGTTTACCTAGTTCAGTTAATAAATAAGTGGTTAAACTAAAACGTATAAATAACCCCAACGCCCACTTCAGCTTCGTAATCACTGCGTGCTATAGGGCTATCTCTGACTTCACTACTAAAATACTCGAACAACGCTTCACCATAGATTTGCCAATCACTGTTGAGGTTTTGTCGGTAATTATAATCAATACCAAACGAGCGCAATCCACCACTTAAATTTGTTTCTTCTAGGCCTGATGACGCTGATTGCATAGCATCAACACCAAAGCCATTATTGGCGTATTCACTGTCGTGTACTACAAACACAAGATTGATTTCAGAGCCTGTGCCGTCCGTTTGCTCACCGAATCGACGTCCAACACCAAATAAGGCTAAATTGCCGTTTTCACTGGCAACGAAACGACTAACTAACCAATAACGCCAATCTTGGGTAAATGAGCGGCGAGCTTGTAAAACTATTTCATACCCTTCTTCTTGATTACCAAGGCCATCTAATCTGCCATCGTCAGAATCACTTTCTTCTCGACCTTCTTCAAATCCAATCAAAGCATCTAGCAGCCATTGATCATTAAGTAATCCTCGCCAGCCAAATGCTTCTCCTGCAAAGTAATAAATATTATCACCACTGCGCCATTGCACGGCACCGGCTGGCTGTGCTTCCAGTCCAAATTCATCAGATCCTTCGTAAGCAGATTCATATTCTAACCCCACACCTAAGCCAAATGCCCAGCCATCTTCACCTTTGGTGAAATCATCAATAGATGGAAGGGGAACTAAAACTGTCTTATCTTCTTGAGCTAATGCTGTGTTATTAAAGGTAGTGTGTATAAGCAATAAAACGGCTAAATATATAAATTTTTTCATGGTACTTGTTCTGTTTATTAAATTGGTTGTTACATAAACAATTTTACGAATTCGCTTAGGATATGGTTCATAACTACTTTTGCCTATTTTCTTCTAATCCGGCAGCAAACTCGTAGCAGCACATTTACACCCCGTCATTAGCTCTTTTATCGCATCTCGCTAACTGCTACCCACAAAAAAGCAGCCATGCGGCTGCTTTGAAGGGAAATCACATTTTAATGATGGGCATTAAATGTGGTTATTACACTTAAAGTGCTTTCCATACATCCGCGACACCTGGCTCGTCTCCTTGAGTCCACCATTTCGCTTCGTATTTATTACCTTGGTAAGTGACTTGGTCGCCACCGTTGTAGATACCCGCCGCTTGCCACACAACATCACCGTTCCCATCGGTTGGTTGTGAACTTGCTTCCCATGGGCCACCTAAATCAGGGCGGTCACCTTGTGTCCACCACTTAGCTGTGTACTCTACGCCGTTGTACGTTACCTTATCACCACCTACATAGATTGCAGTATCACTCCAGCTGGTTTCACCATCTGGCGGAGTTGTTGTGCCAGAATCTGTCACGGTGACATTAAAGCTCACTGCTGTTGCAGTTTGACCATCACTTACCGAAACCGATACAACATAACTAGTATCTGCATCAACGCTGCCCGCTTGTAAACTCACATCAGCTCCTGAGCCCACTAACGTTAAGCCTGCTGGCACTGTCCAGCTGTATGAAAGCGCATCGCCATCAGCATCAGATGCCGAAACCGCAACAGCCACACTCGCCTCTTCTGCCATGGTTTTATCTGCAATTGCCGCAACCACTGGTACTTGGTTCTCACCTGTTGTTGGTGCTACAACATTCACTGTAACGTTACGGCTTACACTTGCCTCGCCATCGCTCACACTCACAGCAACCGTGTATTGCGTATCAGCAATCACTGATGGCGCTGTGATAACAAGGGTATTTGAATTTTCACCTGTTACTGTTAACGCGCTGTCAGCTGTCCAGCTAAAGCTTAGCGGATCGTTATCCGCATCAGTTGCCGATGCACTAACAGATACACTTTCGCCCGCATTAACAGATACGGTGCTTGATACAGATAGCACGGGCGCTCTATTGCTAGGCTCAGTGACTGTGCCGCCAAGTGCTTCGTGAATTGCGTTGAGGATATCACCATTATCAGCATCAATTTCCCATGCAAATAAGCCACCTAGGTTATATTGATTAACATAAGCACCTTTTGCCAAAACTGAACGACGGTTATCGTATGTAATTAATTTACCGTTGCTACGGTTCCATACATAAGCAGCTTCGGCTTGTTCGTCATAACCTGTTTCAAACCCATTGATGCCATTTTCAGCAGCTCCCAACATGTAAGTTTTGATGCCTTTATAATCGATAACACCGTCTTCCCATACACCTTGCGCTGTAGTGCCTTTTAGCTTGCCATTACCGGGGGCTGTCATTGGGTTATCAGCGATAGTCGCGTTTTCTGGATAAACACCTTCCCAGCCACGACCATACATAGCAGTACCTACCACGATTTTCTTCGACGGTACGTTTTGCGCAAGTAGATTTTGCACTGCGTTATCGGTTGTGTAAGCAGGGCCTTTATATGGAACGCCTTCTTCATCAACACCTGTGCCATCACACTGACCAACACGGAAATGCGATGAACAATAAAGCGCAGCCTGATGGCCCGTTACATTACTCCATGCACCATAATAGTCGTAGCTCATTAAGAAAATGTAATCCATATATTGTTGAGCTTGTGAGTAGTCGACATCTTCAATTTTGTCGTAACCTGCACCAATCGCTGATGTTAACTCATACTCACGGCCTGTCTCGGCTTCAAGCTTATCAAGCATCGCGCGCAGCTCTTGCATTAGCGCTACGTATGCTGGGCCGTCAGCAACTGGGTCGCCTAAGTTTGGATTAGCACCCTGACCACCCGGGTATTCCCAGTCAATATCAACACCGTCGTAGAACTTCCACGTTCTTAAAAACTCTTCCATTGATGCCACAAACGTGTCGCGATTGGCTTTATCGGTAAAGTAAGCAAATGGGTCTGATAAAGTCCAACCACCTACTGATGGTAAAATTTTCAGATCAGGATAACGCTGCTTTAACGCCATTAACTGCGAATACGTACCACGAATTGGGTCATTACTATCAACACCTGGTAGCGCTTTTTGAATCGCAGCCCATGGGTCGTGGATCACCACTTCAAAATCTTGCGAGCCTGCACAGGCAGTATTTAGCGCGTTTTTAGGCCCACCTGTTAACGAGTCATTAGGTCCACAAATTGGAATAAATCCATACAAGATATGACTGAGGTTTTGCGCTGGAATATTGGTTACATCATAGTCACGGCCATAAATACCCCACTCAACAAAGTAGGCACCGGTTACAAGACCGTCTTTGGTGCCAATATCTTGGTTGTTTGGATCATAATCCATCGGTAATGGCGCTAAGTGACCGCCATCTGTATCGGCAATAACAATTGGCTTACCTTCACTGCGAGCACAGGTAGTACCGCCTTCACATAGTTCTAAATATAATGTGTGACGACCGGCTTTATCATACGGGAAGCTAATAACACCACTTTTGGTGCCTGCTGCAAGTGACCCTTCATTAACCAGCATATCATCGAAATACACTTTGTAGCTGTCGCCGCCATCCCCACTCCATGCGTTCCATTCAATGCTGATGGTGACTTCATCTACACGGTTCACCAAGCTCTTATATGAACCTGTACCCTCAAGATCAACCTCAACAAATGAGTATTCTTGTGGCTCCCAAATAATGGTTGGTGTTGAAGGTGCTGCATTCGCTGCACTTGCAAAGAGTGCAACACCAATGGCTGCAGTTAATTGTTTTATATTCATGATTCTCTCTTATCTGTTTTTATATAGCGTTACGCTGTTATTGATAAAGTTTGAACTACAAAACTTTAGATTTCTGTCCATACTTGGCTGGCACCCGGTACATCTCCTTGGGTCCACCACTGCGCTCGATAGCGCTGTCCTTGATAGGTTACTTCGTCGCCGCCTTGATAGGCTTTGCCGCTTTTCCACTCGATTGATGCACTGCCAGATTCAAGCTGCCATGCATCACTACTGTCTGGTTGTGCGCCTTGGTTCCACCATTTCGCACTGTAGATTCCGCCGTTAAAACTCACTTTATCGCCCGTGTTGTATTGGCTTGTGCTATTCCAAACAGGCACGCTCGGATCAACAGGGTCAGGGTCGATTACAGTGCTATTAAGTACAGTCACGGTAAAACTTACTTGGCTTGTGAGCTCGCCATCTGACACCGATACACTCACGGTGTAACTTGTATCAGCATCCACAGCAGGGGCAGTTAGCGTGATGTTGGCATCGCTGCCCGTAAAGCTCAGTGGTGCAGGTACATCCCAGCTATAAGTTAAGGTGCTTTGTTGATCATCAAAGGCGTGCAGGTGTATCGCTGTGCTGCTTTCTTCTTCGACTTGAAGGTCATCTGGTTGATGAATAATTGGCGCGGTATTTTCAGGAGCCGCTTGTACGCTTAGTGCAAAGCTGTAGTTTGCATTCGTTGTAAAGACCTGATTAGTCATTAAATCAGACGCATCAAAGGCAATATCTCCGGCGCTATTTTGCACGCCAATATTAACTAAGTGCGCGTAATTAAGGTTTAACAGCGCTGCAAATTCAGCCTGCCAATTAGCTTGATTATCAGTTGTGATCTGCATTTGTTGAGTAAGTAACTCTTGGCCATTTTCATCAAATAACCGCGCTGACACACTACCGCCAACCTCGCCGTTTTGCCCTTGACGAACAAAGTAGCTGATTGCTGTCCAATCGGTTGGCTCTGTCGGGGTCGCATCGTTGACAATATTAATATCGCTACAGTTGTAGAAGCCTTCGCCACCGGCATCATCTCGTTGCCAGCGCGTGTATAAAATGGCATCGCCACTGCGTCCTTGTGGAATCGACACGCTCATTTCATAGTAACGGTCGTTGTTAGCGTCAATGCTAAAATCAACATTGCCGTACTCTTCAACAAGCTCTAGGTCATCCCACGTAAGCACTTGAGTCGCACTATCAAAGCCCGGTTTTGTTAAATAAAACTGCCAGAAACTTGGGTTATGCGGCGTACTCGCTAAAAAGCGCACTAAAATATCGCCTTTAGCATTAGGAATAACTTCACTGCGTTGCCAATGCGCTGAAGGTAAATCCATACCGCGTTTTTCTGGGTCGCCTGCTGCACATAATCGGCCATCAGGTACACTTTGTTTTACTGCATCAAGGTTTGTGTATTCAATGGTATTAGCTGAAAATTCAATGTCTTGCACAAACTGCACATGTCCTGCTTCAACAAATGCTGCACGACAAGCAAGGTTAGGAATACCCGTGCCATCTGCAGGCCACCAGTAACCGCCATCGGCATTACAAAATGCTTGGCGCGCCTTCGGGCTTTCTAAGAATCCGTGGGCATTCACATGGCTTGATGCACAGGCAAACAGCATGCTGGTTGCCACTGCCGATAAAGACAATGCCTTTGATTTCATTACTTTCATTGTTGTTCTCGCTGTAGAAATGCGGAGCAAAGTCCTTGCTCCGCTTAGTTGGTTAAAGCGTGCAACTCACCGTCCAGTCAGCCGATGTGCCTGGCTCTGTGCTCGTCCACCACTTTGCTTCGTAAATCACGTTGTTGTGATTCATTAGGTCGCCGCCAACAGCATGGCTTGGATTGCCAGCCCAATCAGTTTGCGGCCAATTTGGATACACAGGGATGCTTGCTACATCAACACCATTACAGCTTCCCTCGCCACCCGTATCACCACCGGTGTCACCGCCAGTATCACCACTGCCAGGAGTGCCATCTGGTAGCATTGGGTATTCGTATTTGAAGGCGTAGGTTTTGCCATTTTTCTCAATGGTGAAGTTAGTTGGCCCCGTAATTGGCATGTAGTACATAACTTGTGCCTCAACGGTTTCACCTGTGTTAAATGACTTTTCGATACCGCCCCACTCATTCACTAAGGTGATTGAAAAACGATGGAACTCATTTTCAAAGCCGCCGATATTATCGCCAGCTGCATTCGAGCCATTCGCTTCAACAGCCATGCCGAGCTTTTCTTGTGCATTCCAATTTGATTTGAAAATTGCAGAGGTAGAAACAGGCACATCAAAGCTGATTTTCGCGCCGCTTAAGTCGATATCTGAGTTATTGGTGAATGCGAATGTAGGTGAAATCGGGTAGTTATCATCACCAATTGGGAAGTCTTTCACCGTAAAACTTACGTCAACCGCTTCGCTTGGAATGGTAAAATCAACATTACCTTGATGAGTGTTATAAGCCACACCACTTTGGTTAAATTTATCGTAAGCAAGTGTAGTTAAGCTTGAGCCCATGAAGTACTCACCTTTCGCTGAGTCATAATCATAGTCACCGGCAAGCTCCCAAAACATGATGCCGCCAAGGCCATTGTTGATAACATAATCAACTTTGGTTGCCATTGATTGCTCATCTTCAATTGATAAGAAAACCTTTTTCTCTGCATTCCAAAGCCATGGAGCAACTGCTACATCATCGTAAAAACGTGTATAAGTACCTGTTAACACATCATCTGCATCGGTTTCTGGCGTTAGACCATAGATTTCAAGGTAAGAAGGGTTAATGCCGTTTTCGAGATTTTTCGCATGCCATAGTGGGTTCGAACCTGCTGGCATTTCTTCACCCACATCGTTCTTATCGTGCCATAGGTTATCTATGCCAAGTGCACCATTACCGCATTGGTTTTTCTCACCAACGCCAGTCCCTTTCGCACATTTTGATTGATCTGGCAGCGCTGCTTGGCCCCATAAACCATTAGTACCACCCGACACATCTTTAAAGCCACGGGTGTAATATGGAATACCAATATTGATTCGACCCGCAGAAACCGCGCCGCGGAAATAACGCACAGCCCAATCCGTATTTAAATAACCAATTCCTTCAAACTCTGCAGTGGTATAAACGCCCCATTGCGATAATTCAGAATCAAGGCCAGTATCAAACAAGGCTGCGTTGTGGCCTACATGTGAATTCCATGCACCATGTAAGTCATAAGACATAATGTTAACGTAGTCGAGATACTTCACGCTTTGGAATGTTTCCATGCCACGTAATAAGTAACCTGAAGATGGCAAAGCAATCGTTAATAAGTAGTGCTTGCCTGCTTTTTCACCTGCAATATCAAGTTCTTCGCGTAGTTTTTGCATCAATACACGATACGAGGCATTAAGACCTGCGCGACGTGCATTAGAGATAGGAAAATCATCAGGGTGGCCTGAGTCGTTCATTGACGATGGGTATTCGTAATCAATATCGACACCATCAAAACCGTAGGTTTCAATAAACTCAACCGCGCTTTTCGCAAAAGCATCAATTCCCGCTTGGTTCACAGAGCCATCGGCATTGGTTGTCATCGTGTAGAAACCACCGCTGTTTACGCGAGTACCGTCTTCACCAAAATAACCACCTGTTTCAGCCCAGCCACCTACAGAGATTAAGGTTTTTACATCTGGGTGTTGTTTTTTGAATTTATTGAGTAAGTTAAAGTGACCTGTGTAACTAAAACTTGGATCCATTTCAGCACCTGTAACGCCCGGCCAAGTCATATTTGTCGCTGGGTTGCCAGCTGCATTGGGATCACCAATCGAGACCTTGTTATTGCCATCAACATGCGCAAAGGCATAGTTAATATGGGTGATCTTGTCCCAAGGGATATCATTCACTAAGTAGCTTGGCTGACCATTGGCACCATTTCGCCAACTCGTAAAATAACCAATAACTCGACGTGGATGATCGGCGCCCATTTTCTCACGGCCATTTGTATCATACACGCTACAGTATGGGGTATTCACACCCGGTGTTTGGTATAAGCCTTGCGGTTTACAATCGCTACCAGGTTCTGTTGCTTCAACAACATTCACAACTTTGCTTTGC
Source organism: Pseudoalteromonas sp. OFAV1 (assembly GCF_021532595.1). NCBI lineage: Bacteria > Pseudomonadati > Pseudomonadota > Gammaproteobacteria > Alteromonadales > Pseudoalteromonadaceae > Pseudoalteromonas > Pseudoalteromonas sp. OFAV1. Next base: position 3,809 of record NZ_JAKGBG010000018.1, on the reverse strand, counting down.
GTATTCGTCGCGCCTTCGTTATCGGTCACCGTTAAGGTAAATGAAAATTGTCCAAGTGCTGGAGCCTGCCACGTATAACTTGAAGAAGCGGCACTGGCTTGATGAACTTCAGTGCTGTTTTCAGTTAACGATAACGCAGTTACTTGGCCATCGCTATCAGTGCCAGAAAGCGCAAACACCACACTGTCACCCACCGTTACTTGTGATGGTAGTGAGCTAAATTCAATGCTCGCCACGGGCGCTTGGTTAACCGGCTCAACGTCATCAGATACACTCACTGAATGTGCGACCGCTGTAGAGGTTAGCCCTAAATCATCCGTTGCGACCGCACTTATCACATGGCTGCCTTGCGTTGCTTGCCAGCTCGCTGAATAAGGTGCGCTTGTCACAACACTCAGCGATGTACCATCAACAAAAAACTCAACATTTGCCACGCTGCCATCCGGATCCACAGCGACCGCATTTATGACAACGCTGTCACCACTAGTAAATAAAGAACCTTCTACTGGTGTTAAGCTGCTAATTTGAGGTGCTTGATTTTCGCTGACAACGCTGTCACAAGCGCCCAATAAACGCCACTCTTGATCGACACCAGAGGTCTCCACAGGATTGGTTTGCGTCCACCACTTCGCTTCATAAGCGCTACCTTGTGCTTGAACCTGATCACCACCAACATGAGTTTGCCCTTGTTGCCACACTTCTAAGTTGCTGCAATCAATCGCAGCCTGTGCTGTAAAGCCGTATAAACCTAGCGACAGCGCACTCAGTTTAAAGGCATTTTTTATTAATTTATGCGAGCTCATTCGCTCCCTCCGCCCAAAGTTTTGATAACATTTATTTTACAAATCCAACTTTAAAGTAACACAAAGCACTATCACGTCAAGCTCAAATTACCCATAAGCGGTAAATTACCAGTTATTTTTTATGTATAATTAAATGAAAAACACTAAAAAAGAATTAATTATTTATATCAAACAGCAAAAAACAAACTGATTCTACAAGGCAAAAGTGAACATAAAATTAACAATAAATTAACCAAAGGAAGTGCAGTACATCTGGGTTGTATGAAAAACAGGCAAAGCTTGTATTAGGAAAAACAAAAATAATTGAAGTATCTATTTTAGGTATATAACGAATAAATTAGTTTTTAGATAAAAATTTCTAAAAAAATTGACTTAAAATTATTCTTAACGCGAATTTTAGGTAAAAAAAAAGCAAACACTGAGTGTTTGCTTTTCACAAAAATCCTATTTGATCACAACTTAATTAAGCAGCGATTAAATAGGACTCTCGTCCTGCATGTTTTGCCTTACGTTGATAAGCGCCTTTACCTTTTTTTGGTTTCTCTACTTTTGCTGCAAACAGCTTAGATGTCACCAATGCGGCGTACACATTGTCGTTAATTACACCGCGACCAGTATCAACTTGGCCTTGTGTGCGTTGTTTCTTTTTGCTCATTTTTTGCTCCTATTAAATGTGTTGCGAGTATATACCTAGCCAAACTCTACGCAAGCGATTTTTAAGAAAAAACAATGATTTTTTACCCCTCACTTTATCTTAAGCACTTTTACTAAACATCATACCTTGTTGTCATTTTATAGACTAAATTCGCATTTTGATTGCATTCACTACCTAACTGCTGGCAAAACTAGCAAAAACAACCATAGTTAATTAAAAAAACAGGATTACGATGACTGACTTTCTCTTAATCGCCTACATTTTTCTTCTGGCCGGCATTATTGCCGTACCTATTGCAAGTAAATTAGGGCTTGGCTCTGTGCTTGGCTACTTACTCGCAGGTATTGTTATTGGGCCAACACTGACATTTTTAAATGTTGATGTGATTGCCATCCAGCATTTTGCTGAGTTTGGTGTGGTAATGATGCTATTTATTGTTGGTTTAGAGCTTGAACCCAAAGCACTGTGGTCTATGCGAAAACAGCTTATTGGTCTAGGTGGTGGGCAAGTAATTTTATCCGCTGCCGCCTTTACAGGTATAGGCTTAGCGTTTGGTCATGCTTGGCAAACAGCTCTTACAATAGGCTTAATATTATCGCTTTCATCTACCGCGATTGTGCTGCAAACGCTTTCAGAGCGTGGGCTGTTAAAGTCAGATGGCGGCCAAGCCTCATTTAGCGTATTACTCACCCAAGATATTGCTGTAATACCTATGCTTGCGTTTATTCCATTGCTTGCTTTACCAGAATTAGCGCCCGCAATTGCAGATACAGCCCATGCAAGCGAAGACGCGCATGCTGGTTTAAGTTTAGTGGCAAATCTTGAGGGCTGGCAAGCTGCGCTGGTAACCTTGGGTATGATTGCACTAGTGATCTTTGGTGGTAACTACTTAACAGCACCGATTTTTAGATTTGTCGCACAAGCACGGCTTCGCGAACTATTTACCGCAACGGCTTTATTCTTTGTTATTGGTATCGCTTTGATGATGTCATTGGTTGGCTTATCACCTGCGCTTGGCACTTTTTTGGCAGGTGTTGTGCTTGCAAATTCACCTTATAAACATGAACTCGAAAGCAATATCGATCCCTTTAAAGGGCTATTACTAGGTCTATTTTTTATTACCGTTGGTGCGAGCATCAATTTTCAATTACTCGCTGATAACCTCGCTACTATTGTGCTATTAACTGGGGCACTGATTGCAACTAAAACAGCTGTGTTGTTAATTTTAGGCCGTGTTTTTGGCCTTAGAGGCGCCTCACTCTGGTTGCTAGCACTGGGGCTTGCGCAAGCTGGTGAATTTGGTTTTGTATTACTTGCTTACAGTGTGTCTAACAATGTATTGGCAGCAGCCCTTGCCGACCAGTTATTACTGGTTGTGACCTTATCAATGCTGCTCTCACCGGGCTTATTCATTCTGTATCAACGTGTGATAGCGCCTCGCTTTATTTGTGAGCAAGCCAAGCGAGATGAAGAAGAGTTTCCTGATGATAGCCATGTGATCATTGCAGGCTCAGGCAGAATGGGTGGCCTTGTTGACCGTATTTTGCAAGCAGGTGGATATAACACCACCGTAATTGATTATAATTATAAACAACTTGAAGCACTTGAACATGTTGGTATTCGTAACTTCTTTGGTGATGCAACTCGTCCAGATTTACTCAGTGCAGCTGGCATTGGGGATGCAAAATTACTGGTTGTAGCACTTGATGATGCCGAGCAAATAACTAAACTCGTGCGTTATGCTATGCAAAATTACCCGCATTTACATGTTGTTGCCCGTGCAGTAGACCGTCACCATGTGTATGAATTATGGACATACGGTTGTCGCGATATTATTCGCGAAACGTACGACAGCACTATGCGGATGGGCCGTTCTGCTTTTGAAGCGCTTGGTATTGAGCGAGAAAAAGCCCAAGAAATGGTCGATATCTTCAGTGAATTTGATAAAGAGATGCTTAGAGAAGCAGCAGACGCTTACGAAATAGGCGTACCGTTTGAAGAGAACCAAGCCTATATCGATTGCATTAATAAGCTGTTTGAAGAAAAAGAGCCTAAAATTAAACAACAAATGCGCGAGATATGCGAGCGAGTTGTTAGTAGTTCGAAATAGCAAAAATATTACAATTATGGAGGAGGTGTTTTCACTTCCTCTTTATCTTCTCATTAACTTCTCTTTGTGAAAATAATTTGAACCACAGAGATGTATGGACTCCCCTCCCACAGGGGGGGTAACGTAATAAGCGACAAAACTTTTACAAAAGGAGTCCATACATGGTGAATCTTAACGTTATTGCGATTGATTTAGCAAAAAATAATTATCAAGTTTGTAAAATAGGTAAAGAGCGACAAGT